>DASZUP010000628.1:0-16069 GCA_035547635.1 Pirellulales bacterium | reverse complement strand
GCCACGCGGCGCATGCCGGCCAGGTTGATCTTCTCGTAGTCGTCGCTGGGCCGATGGTAATCGGAATGCGTGCCGGTGAAGAAGTGCATGACCGGCACCTGCTTGGCATAGAACGAAGAATGGTCGCTGGGGCCGAAACCTCCCGGCTGCTTGGTCAGCTTGAAACCATAGCGCTCGTTGAGGCCGTCGATCAGCGGGCCGAACTCGGTGGCGGTATCCACGCCTTGAATGATCAGCTTGTCATCGTTGAGCCGGCCGACCATGTCCATGTTGAGCATGGCCACCGTTTCATCGAGCGGAACCAGCGGGTCGCGAACGTAGCGAGCGCTGCCGATCAGGCCTCGTTCTTCGCCGGTGAAGGCGATGAACATGATGCGCCGGGGCAGCTTCTTCTCGCGGCTGGCCAGGATGCGCGCCGTTTCGAGCAGCGCCGCCGTCCCCGAGGCGTTGTCGTCGGCGCCGTTATGGATTTCCTTGACGCCCGGCGCCAGCGAGCCTTCGCCGCCGTAGCCGAGATGATCATAGTGGGCGCCGATCACGATCGTTTCGTCCGCGTGCGGGCCTTCGCCTTCCAGCACGGCCACGACGTTTTTCACTTCGGCTTCTTTGCGGATGACGTCGATCTCGCCCTCCAGCTTCCAGCCTTTCAGTTCCTGGCTGCGCGGCTTGAGGTCGTGGTCGATCTTGCGCTCCAGCGTCGCCAGGTCGTCGCCGGTGGCGGCCTTGACGACCTTGTCGATGACTTCGCGCCGGCAGAACAAGGCGGGAATCCGCTTCGAATCTCCGCCGGAGCCCGCGCCGCGGAAGCCCAACAGCGGGTCGAAATCTTCTTGCAGCTTTTCGCCTTGATCGTGGATGCGATCGACCAGCTTTTCCACCTCGAGCCGTTGCGCTTCAATCTGTTCGCGCGAGGGACTCTCGATCATTTTGAATTTGGCGTGGGTCTCGGCCAGTTCGTCGATGGCGTCCTGCCAGCGCTTCACGCGCTGCGCGATCGTCTTTTCAATCTCGAACTCGTCCGTGCAGAAGATCACCGCCGCGGCGCCGTGCTCGAACGCATTGGAAAGTTTGCGGGCGAACGGCGCGTGGTCCGAGTGCCGCGTGCCGTTGAACACGCTGTGCGGATTGGCCTGCTCCGGCTCGTGCCGCAGGATGATGACCGCCTTGCCTTCGACGCTTATGCCGGCGTAATCGTCATATTCTTCCTGCTTGCCGGTAATGCCGTAGCCCACGAAGACGAGCGGAAGATTGAGCTTGCCGGAACCGCCGATTGCCAGAGGGTTGAAGTCCTCGCCGAGCTTCAATTCGACCGTGGCGGACTCAGTTTGTCCCGCTGCGGGCGGACCGACCAGCGCCGCTCGGTTGACCTCGCCCAGTTCCGTACCGACGGTCATGGAGAACTTCTGGAACGGGGAGCCGTCGAACAAGGCAGTCTTGAGCCCCATTTGCTCGAATTGCGAGGCGATAAACTGGGCCGCCAGATCCAGTCCGTGAGTGCCGACCCCCCGGCCTTCCAAGTCGTCGCTCGATAGATACCGGACAGAGTCCAGCAGCCGCGTCTCGCTGCTGCCAGCCGCTTTTTCCTCGGCAGCTTGCGAATGCCGCGCAGCAGGCAGCGCCCACCAACAGAGCCCGGCCCGGAGAAAAGCGAACGCCAAAAGCCGCCGAGATCGGTAAAGAGCATGCATCATGAAAGCTCAATTTCCTGTGGGGAAAGTCTTTAACTCGTTGAATTGTTAGTTGTTGCGTCAAGTCCGTCAAGCAAGAATTCGCTTTTGACACGTGCGCCGCTTGTGGCTATGCTCTCGCCCTTCACGCTTGACGGTCAATCAGGAATCACTCGGCGGGCAAAGGGACACGGATGTCCGGGTTGTCGCACGAGAAGGTTGCCGTCGAACGCAACGTCTGATGAGTTTTAAATCAGGGAAAGCAGTCAGGCGAAAACGGCCGGCGCTCCGCAAGGAGCTTTCGCGGTGTTTTCACTGAGTTGCGCACTCGCCTCAAACGCCAGGGACAGCGCGCGGCGGCGCGTGACGCGAACGGATGCCGCTTTTGCTTGCTTCAAGACTTGTTGGACGCATCCAGATCGAGCTGCAAAGGCAGGGCGCAAAGACCGCTGGGTCGGGCGTTTGCGCGCGGCAGTTGATTTGGCGCGCTTGGAGCGTGTCGCAGCGCATGGAGGTGCTCGCTTGTACGCAGGACGCAGCGTGTTGGTCGTCGATGCTCTGGAGGAAACGCGCGAGGTATTGCGGACGGCTTTGGGGCGCCGCGGGGTGCAGATTCTTTCGGCCTCTGAAGCCGAGCAGGGCCTCGCGCTGGCCCGATTGCACCATCCGGACCTGATCGTCCTCGATCTGGAATGCGAGCAGGGGAAAGCCGCCGCTTGCGGCGAGCTGACCGCCTTGGCTGAGGATACCCCAGTGGTGTTACTCGGCAATGCTCGGCGAACCTCCAACTGCTTGCCTCGCGGGCAGTTCGTCTCGAAACCCTATCATTATGCTCCGCTGATCCGTAAAATCGAAGGGTTGTTGGAAGAGGCCCGACAGCCCGCAACTCGGGCAGCCTGATCCGGATCATACATCACGCCCAGCGAGCGCCTGGCAAAGCGCTGGACACCAACCCGAAGCGTCAGCGAGGTAGACGCGTTTCTCCGCCTCGCTGACGCTTCGGGTTGGTAGCGGCCGATGAACAGTCCGGGGCTGAGCGTCTGCCACGAGAGCGGTGGCGTTTACGGCAAGAATCGACGGCTGAGAGGCCGGACCGTCTCGCGCCGTGACAAGTAGCCGTCAGCGTGCCGGGGCGGAGCCGAGAGTTACCCGCGAGACGAGATCAGG
Source organism: Pirellulales bacterium (assembly GCA_035547635.1). Taxonomy (GTDB): domain Bacteria; phylum Planctomycetota; class Planctomycetia; order Pirellulales; family JAICIG01; genus JAICIG01. Next base: position 13,235 of record DASZUP010000628.1, on the reverse strand, counting down.
CGCCGGTTGGGCCGCCGCTCGGCGAAGGCCGCCGGGCTCGCAACCCGCCGCTCGCCGCCGAGGTAATTTCTCCACGGCTCATGCCGGCGCGTCGGTTCGGCAAGGCAGCATTCGGAGTCGAAGACCGTGCCCTCGCTGTTCGTTTTTCGCGGCAATAATCAAGGCATGCGCTTCGAGTTGGAAGCGGATGTGCTGTCGCTCGGCCGCGAAGCGGGCAACGACGTTCAACTGCACGATACCGAGGTCTCGCGGCGGCACGCCGAATTGCGGCGCAGCGACAAGACCTTCACGCTGACCGATCAGGGCAGTTCCAACGGCACGTACGTCAACGGCCAGCGGATTCAGTCCCATCAGCTCGTCAATGGCGACGAAGTGCAGATGGGCGGCACGGTCATGCTGTACACGTGCCTGGGAGACGAGTCGACCGGAGATCTGGCCGACAAGATCGACATCATCGCCCGGCGTCCGTCCGGCGATCAGTCGCGGATCGTCCGCTCGATGAGCCAGGCCGAAGGGAGCCGGATTCTCAGCGACGATTCGGCCGTCGCCGCCAGTCCCTGGCTGGCGCGGGCCCGCAGCAACCTGCAGGTCATGTATCGCACGGCGCTTGCCGTGAGTCACACGCTGGATATCGACCAACTGCTTAATCGCATCATGCAGTTGATCTTCGAGTGGGTCGAAGCCGACCGCGGCTGCATCATGCTGGTCAACCCCGACACCGGCAAGCTGGAACCGAAAGTCCGCCGCAACCGCAAGGGCGTGAAGTCAGGCGACCGGATCACGATCAGCAAGACGATCCTCGACTACGTGATGGAGCACAACGAAGGGGTGCTGACCAGCGACGCCAGCGAAGACGATCGCTGGAACCCGGCGGCCAGCATTCTGCAGATGGGCATCTGCGAGGCGATCTGCGCGCCGATGCAGGGCCGCTACAACATGGTCGGCGTGATCTATATCGATACGTCCACGTCGCCGCAGCGGCTGATCCAGCAGCAGTCCGCCAAGTTTACCGAAGAGCACTTGAAGTTGATGATCGCCATTGCGCACCAGGCGGCGCTGGCGGTGGAAGACACTCGCTACTACTCGGCCATGGTGCAGGCCGAACGGCTGGCGGCCGTCGGGCAGACGATCGCCACGCTCTCGCACCACATCAAGAACATTCTGCAGGGCATCCGCGGCGGCAGCTTCCTGATCAAGGAGGGGCTGTCGCAGCACGACGAAGCGATGGTCGGCAAGGGCTGGGAGTTCGTCGAGAAGAACCAGGAGCGGATTTCCAACCTGGTGATGGACATGCTGACGTTCAGCAAGGACCGCGAACCGGAGCTCGCGCCTTCGGACTTGAACGAAGTGGCCGCCGACGTCGTGGAATTGATGACCTCGCGAGCCAAGGAAAAGCAGGTCGAACTGCAATTCACGCCCGCGACGGGCTTGCCGCTGCTGACGTTCGACCCGGATGGCTTGCATCGCGCCATCCTTAACGTGGCGACCAACGCCATCGACGCCTGCGACCGGAACCTCGCCGACGACGACGAAGCGGAGGACGAGGCTCAAGCTTCGCCCAAGGCGCCGGGCAAGGTAGACGTCAGCGTCGAGTTCGATCCGGCGGCGGCCGTGGCCCGCGTGATTGTGGCAGACAACGGCTCCGGAATTCCGGCCGAGCAGCTCGACAAGATCTTCACGCTGTTCGTTTCGCACAAAGGGAGCCGCGGCACAGGGCTGGGGCTGGCCGTCAGCCAGAAGATCATGCAAGAACACGGCGGCCGAATTCACGTCGAGAGCCAACCGGGCGAGGGGAGCCGCTTTACGCTGGAGTTTCCCGCCATCGCGCCGGACGCTCCGGCATCGAATCCCAAGCTGGACGGCCGGACGCTGGTCTGAGCCGGGCATTCGGCGCCGATCCCGAGCGGAGCTACGTTTCGAGCATCATCGGCTGACGTTGGCTTTGGGCAACGCTTTTCTGAGAGCCTCGACGCCCGCTTCGGTCGTTTTCGTGCCGCCGAGATTGACTTGCTGCAATTCGGGAAGGGCCTTGAGGTGCGCCAGTCCGGCGTCGGTGACGTTCGTATTGTAGAGGTACAAGTAACGCAGCTTCTTCAAGCCCTTCAAACGCGCCAGGACCGTGTCGTCGATGGGCGAGCCTCCCAGGTTGAGCGTAGTCAGTTCTTGGAGCCGGCCGAGGCGCGCGAGCCCGGCGCCCGTGACGCTGGTATCGTTAAGCGTCAAATTGTCCAGTCGAACGAGCGTCGCCGCGGGCGTAATCGACTCGTCCGTGACCTGCTTTCCGTTCAGCGTCAACGATCTTAGTTCGGTCAGCCGGTTGAGGTGGCGCAAACCTGTGCCGGTAACGTTTGTTCTTTGCAAACTGAGGTCTCGCAATTGTCGCACGCCCGCCAGGGGCGCCAGAGCGTCGTCGGTCAGCGGAGCAGTTTGAATCCGCAGCGAGTTGAGGCTTGTGGCTCCGGCAAAGGCGGCGAGCGCGTCGCCTTTTAACCGCTGTCCGCCGAGCGTCACGCGTTGCAGTTTTGCGGCGCGCCGGAGCGAATTCAGGCCGCTGCCGTCGAGCGTCTCGGGAAGCTCCAGCGACTGAAGCTCCGGCATTGCTTCCAGCGCGGCAAGTCCCGCATCGGTAATATTCGTCCTCGACAAGCTGAAATGCCTTAACTGACCGAGCGCTTTCAGCCGTTCCAGTCCGAGGTTTCCCACGGCAGTGTCCGAAAGATCCAGCATGTCCAACGAACGAAACGCGGCGACATGCTCCATTCCGGCGTCGGTGACATCCGTGCCCGACACGTAAAGCTGCTTGAGTTGCTCCAGCGATCGCAACTCGGCCAGCACTTCGTCGTCAATCGGCGTTCGCGAGAGGTTGAGCGACGTCAGGCCCTTCATCTGCCCGAGCGGCGCCACGTTCGCGGGGCGAAGGGAAGTGCCGCCAAAGTCGATCGACTCAAGCTGGAGCCGGGCGAGCACATTCAGTCCTCGCCCGGTAAACTGCCGACTGTTCGAAAACGAAACGCGACGGAGCGTAGGAATGGCCGCGACGTAGGGAATCAGATCGTTGGTGGCGGCTCCATTATACAGGTTGGCGCTGATGACCGGATTTCCCGGCGCGCCTGAGTTGCGGTAAAGACGACCGCCACGCTTTTCAAGCTCTTGAATGGCAGTGGCGACGTCGATGGATTCGACGGGGACAGGCTTGGGCGGCGAAGCAACGGCCGCAGCAAGCCATCCGGGATCGACGTCGCCGCGCAACGGCGACGCCTCGAGCTTCAAAATCCGGATATTTCCGAAGTTCCAACCGATCGACAGGCCCTGGGTATCGGGGCCATTCCACTCGTTCTGCCGGCCAAGTCGATTGTATTCGGTCCAATGCACCACGGGCTTGCCGTCGACGCTGACTAGCAAGTCATTTCGCCCCACGGCAAACTTGAGCGTGGCGGCTTTGCCGCCCGTGAAGATCTCCTTTAGCCAGTTGATTTCCGGGTTCAGATGTCGGCCGTCCAATTGCGAGAGATAGCATCGCCCGTTGAAAAAGACGACGAGAAATTGGCGGCCGCAGGAAATGCAGCCCAAGTTCAGCGCTGGCAAAGGCGTGACCGGCTCGATAACCATGGTCAACAAGTATTCGTGATCGCCCGGATGAAATGGAACTTGCACCTGGTAATTTCCGTTTGCCTGTCGGCGTCCGCCTGGTTTGGGCCCGACTCCGGTCAGAGCGCCGTCAACCCATTCGAGCGAGCCCGAGACCGTGTGGTAGTCGAGATCGATCTGCTTGAGCAAGTCAAGCGACTCGCCGGCGGCGACGGGCGGCTGCGAGCGAGCTGAGCCTGGCGCCGGAGCGGCGGGCATGACGTCTGGCGCCGGCGCGGCGCCGGACGAATCAGCCGATGCAGGCAAGGGCTTGCTCGCGCTCGCCGCAGCGACCGGGCTTGGTTCAATCTGCGAAGGGGCGACGACCGGACCTGGCGCCGCCGACGTTTCCAGCGCGGGCGCGTTTTGTACGGGCGCTTGCGGCGCCGCGTGATCGGCGATGACCGAGCCCGATGCCTCCATCAACGTTCCCCCCAACGCACCCGTTTCCGAAGCTCCGGCCGTCTCGGCCGTCTCGGCCGACTGAGCGGTTCCAGGCGCCTCGGCGATGACCGGTGCGCGTCGCGTGGAGATTAACAACATGATGACGGTGAGTGAAATCAGCAGCCCCGCGGCGCCGCCGGCAAGCGCGAGCGGCTGGCGCCAAAGTGGCGTGGTGCGGCGGTATGCAGACCTGAGCGGCAAGGCGGGACCAAGCGCCATCTGCTGCGAGACGGCCGGCGGAAGCGGAATTGCTTTCAGTACCAGGTTCGCGCCCGGTGGTTGCGGCGCAGGGCGCGCGGGAAGAATCACGCTCGTCCCGCCGTCGATTGGGACTTCCAACATGGGCCGTTGCACGGCAACGGCGCGTGGCGCGCCCGGCGGCGCCTCGCCGAGTTGCGCCCGCAGGGCTTGATCGTAGCGGGCCTTTTGCTCCGGAGTGAGCAGGCAGAGCTTTGCCGCCGCCAACTCATTCAGCAATTTCTGTGACAACGCCGAATACTGGCCGCTTTGAAACGTTCTGACGTGGGCCATCTGGCGGTCGGCGGCAGACTCGATGACCTCGGGGTCGTCTTCGAACGTCTCGACGCTTAACAGCCGGTAGTGATGCGGAGGCTGATCCTTCTGCGGAATGCCGAGCCACTTGTAATAAGGATCGAAATCTCCTGCCATCGAATACCCCATTGTCAGATCGTGGAAACGGACTACTTGCCTCCGGCCGGCGGCCGCCGCCTATCCCTGCCAGCCTGCCGGTCGGCCGACAAACGGATTCGAGCGTTTCTCTTCGCCAATGGTCGTGGCCGGGCCATGTCCGGAAAAGACGACCGTGTCATCGGGCAAGCTAAACAGCTTTTCATGAATGCCGCGAGCCAGTTGCTCGAGACTGCCGTCGGGAAAGTCGCAACGCCCGATGCTGCCGGAAAATAAAACGTCGCCGCCGAAGACGTAGACCGGAGCATGGTCCTGCAGCACGAACACGATGTGGCCGCAGGAGTGTCCCGGGATTTCCCAGACGTCAAAATCGAACCCGGCGGCGCTGAAGCGGTCTCCATCGTCCAGCAGTCGATCGGCCGGCGGGCTGGTCAACGGCAGCCCGAAAGGGGCCGAGAGGTTCAGCCGGGCGTCGGTCAGCTTCGGCGCGTCCTGCCGGCCGATGACGAGCGGACAGTCGGGCCAGCGGCTCTTGAGAGCCTCGTTGCCGGCGATATGGTCGGCGTGCCCGTGGGTCAGCAGGATCGCAGCCGGTTCCAGGCTCTGCTCGACGATGTAGTCGATGATCCGGTCAGGTTCCAGCCCGGGATCAATTACCAGGCAGTCCTTGCGTTGCCGACGGGAAACAACGTAGCTATTCTCTTCAAACGGGGCTGAGACGATCGTCGCCAGCAAGATTTCGCCAGAGTTCACAAACTGCTCTCCCCGCTCAGCCAAGGTTTAGGTAATTTAGGACAAATTCAGCCCCGACGCGATAGACTGGGGCTGATGGAGTGATCAGAGGCGACTATTGTAAATTCCGCCAACGCGAGTGGCGATACATACGAATGCCCGTCGCGTCGTCTGCTCCAAATTCGGCAACGGTTGTTCCAGTTATAACGCCCAGCCGGCTTTTGGGATATGAACGGCAAGCGATAGCAAGGCGTTGGGCTTTTTCACGCAAGGCACGTGAGTTGCAGCCGCCAGAGGCTTGGATCGAGCTCGCCGCGCGATAAGGCATATACTTAAGCGAGATCTCCAGGACGACGAGATCGGATCGCAGGCCCGGCCAAGGGCCGTTCATAACGGAGGATGAATCAGATGACGTTTCGAACCTCGCTTCCACGTCCCTCGGGCCCGTTGACGCTGGTAACGGGGTTCTTGCTGACGGCCTCGGCAATGGCCCAGACCTATACCGCGCAGGGCTATTCCGACGCGCCATCCGTCTATAACCGTCGCACGGCGGAACCGCCCGTTCGCAGACCCGTCCGACAGACTTTGCCCTCTGCGGCTGCACGGATTTACCCCCAAGGCGCCTATACGCCCAGAACCGCCAGCGGGACCACCCGCCAGCCGGCGGTGCGGCCCCGATCGCTTTACCCTCAACCCGCTCGACAAGCGCAGGTGGTCGATCAGCGCGGCGCCGCCTCGCAAGGCGCGGGACCGCAGCTAGCGGGACCACGGCAGTCGCTCAACCAGCGCGGCGCGCCGGCGGCGCCTCCGCAGCCGATTCGCGATTCGAACGTGCGCCCCGCCTTTTTCCCGGCCCCCAGTAACGACCCGGCCGGCGATGCAGCAAAATCCGCCCAGCCGGAGAAAGTCGCCGCGATTCCCGCGCAGCTCATCGCCGCGCCCGGCGAGCATGAGCTTCTGCCGGCCGTGAGATGGGCCAAGACGGGGCTGGCCAAACTGGAAAAGATTCAGGACTACTCCTGCACGCTCGTCAAACGCGAGCGCATCAGCGGCACGTTAGGCGAACACGAGTTCATGTTCGTCAAAGTGCGTCACGAACCGTTCAGCGTGTACGTTTACTTCCTGGGCCCGGCGCGGGTGAAGGGTCAAGAGGCGATTTACGTTGCCGGCCAGAACGACGGCAACATCATGGCTCACCCGAACGGGATACGTAAGAAGATTGTCGGCACCGTGTCTTTGAAGCCGGACAGCATGCTGGCCATGTCCGGCAATCGCTATCCGATGACCGAACTGGGGCTGAAACGCTTGACGCAGCGGCTGATCGAGGTCGGCGAGCACGACACGAAGTTTGGCGAGTGCGAAGTCAAGGTCACGCCGGGCGCCAAGATCAATCAGCGGGATTGCACCTGCTTGCAAGTCGTGCATCCGGTGCCGCGTCGCGAGTTCTTGTTCCACATGGCCAAGATCTACGTCGATTCCGAGCACAATCTTCCGATTCGCTACGAGGCTTACGAGTGGCCGGTGGAAGTCGGAGGCGATCCGGTGCTGACCGAGGAATACACCTACCTGAATTTGAAGCTGAACAACGGCTTCACCGACAAGGACTTCGACCCCAACAACCCGGAATACGATTTCAAATAGCCTGGATACTTAACCGGTGCTTTGCCGGGCCTAAGAATCAGCTTAGGCGACTGGAACCGGACCGCGCGGCTGGCGGCAGAGCGCAGCGAGGAGTTAGGGCGAACCGCCAGGCAGGGAAGACCGCAATTGCGCGTTGCGCACGGTCAGCGCGAACCCGACGCGCGAGTTTCGAAGTTGCGCGTTTCTGGCGCACATTTCTGCCGGCGGCTCGGTATCCCGGACGTAAGCTCTCGCGAAGCTGCCGTTTCAATTTCGCGATGCCATCACGCGTCTCTGACCGGTCCGCAAGGAATTTCCGTTCGGCTTTTTCGCTGTCTTTACGTACTGCCTGGCGTGATCCGTGGGTTCGCTCTGACGGCTTGCCGCCTGAACGACGCAATCGCGCTCAAGACGGGAATCCGGCAGAGCAAGGACGGAATCAGCAAGCCCCTCAAAACGCTGTGGCAGCTTTTGCGGGCGTGCTTGTTCTTGCCAAAGCGACGCCCGCTGCTGCGGCCGGCGCCGCGTTGCCGAGCGAAAGCTCGCGGCTGCCTGCAAAATCGACGCCCGGTCGCGGTATAAGAGAACGGCAATGACCATTTGCGCGACCGTTCTAAGCGCTGCCTCGCGCGGCCCGACGCCAGGCAAGAACCGCTTGATCCTTGGCATCAAATCGGCGACCATGGCCGTGACGACGTTTCTTCCTCGCCTGGAGAGATGCCAATGGTCTGGTCGTTGTGAGGAGTCTCGCCGTTTCTTGCGACATCACTTTTCGCCACCTGGACTCAACAACGCGCGACACCAAAACGCGCGTTTCGGGTTAGCGTGGGAACGCCAGACGCTTGCGTTTCGGGTCGGTTTAGCTGCTTCAATTAAACGATTCAACAGGAGCGTACATCCCGAGGGGAGCGAGTCGGCCGCCTGAGACCAGCTTGCTACGGCGATCCGCCGTGGTTGAACTTGCCTGCCCATGCTTCCCCAAGGCCGTTGTTCGTAATGGCGTCCGAACTCCTATGGCCGGACGCCACGACAACCCCAAGGTTTTTTCCGGCCATAGGAGTTCGGACGCCTTGGTGAACGACCTTGGTCCGCGGCACGAAGTCAGTCGGTCGGCCGCCCCCTCGGGACCTTTGCATAGCAACTACTTCACAGGCGACGCGGGCATTGCGACGCGCGGCCGATGTATCGGAAAACGGCATGTTCGAGAACCTCCTCAACTCGCTCAAGCGGCTAATCTCCGGCGAGCCGCAGCGCCAGCCGTTTTCATCGGGCGGAGCGGTCCGGCCCGCCACGATCAGCGGCGACGCCGTTCGGTCGCGAATCGCTCCTCCGGAGCCGCAACCTCAGCCCGAAGCGGTGCGGTTGACCGAGTTGGACGGCAACCCGTTTGCGCCGTTGACTGACGCCGAAGTCAAGACACAGGCCCGCGGGCTGGGAAGCCTGTGGAACAACCCTTGGTTCGGCCGCCGCGATCTGATTCCGCCGGCGGACGATCCGCGAACCTCGCTGATCGATCGGGCCATGACCGCTCACGGGCTGTTGACGCCCGACGAACTGCGGGAGATTCATGCAGTCGGCGATAAGATGGACTCCATTCGTCCCGATCTGGCTGTTGCGCACCAGATGGCGGGCGCCGCGGTCAAGCGTTCGAAGGAGGAGCACGAAGCGCTCAAGCAGCGCAAGAAGGCCGAAGCCGCCGAGCGGCGCCGCCTGCACGCCGAAGCCGTGGCCGAGCGCCGTGCAAGTGACATCGTTTTTCTGGGCCGCGGCGTGTCGCGGCGGCTGGCCGATCGCGAGGCGCATGTCGACCGGCTCGAGCGGCTCGGTCTGCCGGTGCTGGCGGAGCCCAGCGACGTGGCCAAGGCGCTGGGCATCTCGATCGCGCGGCTGCGTTGGCTGGCGTTCCATAACGAGGCCGCCACGCGCGTTCACTACATCCGCTTCACCGTGCCGAAGAAAAGCGGCGGCGTGCGCGAGCTCTCGGCGCCGCACCGCAGCTTGTCCGCCGCGCAACAGTGGATTCTGAACAATATTCTCGCCCGCGTGCCGGTTCACGATGCTGCGCACGGCTTTGTCGGCGGACGCAGTACGGTCACGAATGCTGCGCCCCACACCGGAAAGCGCGTGGTGCTGAATGCCGACCTGAAAGATTTCTTTCCAACGATCACGTTTCCTCGGGTGCGCGGCGTCTTCGAAAACCTCGGCTATTCGCCCGCCGCCGCCACCATTCTTGCCTTGCTTTGCACCGAGGCCCCGCGCCGGCCGATGGAATACGCCGGCAAGCGATATGAAGCGGCGACCGGCCCTCGAGCTTTGCCGCAAGGGGCCTGCACCAGCCCGGCGCTTAGCAATCTGGTATCGCGGCGTCTCGACTCGCGACTGTCGGGCATCGCCGCAAAGCTCGGTTGGAACTTTACTCGCTATGCCGATGATCTGACTTTTTCGGCTGACGGCGAAGCGGGGGACAAGGTCGGCTATCTTCTGGCCCGCATCCGGCATATCGCCCAGGACGAAGGCTTTGCCGTCAACGAGAGCAAAACGCGGGTGCAAAGGCCCAACACGGCGCAAACGGTGACCGGGCTGGTCGTCAACCGCCGAGTCGCCGTGCCGCGCAGCACGGTGCGGCGGTTGAGGGCCATCTTACATCGAGCGCGCTGGGAAGGCCTCGCCGCGCAAAACCGCCAAGAACACCCCCACTTCGAGCCCTGGCTGCGCGGGATGATCGCCTACGTTTGCATGGTTCATCCGGAACAAGGTCAGAAGCTGAAAGCGGAGTACGAGTCGCTGGCACGCTTCTGAAGCCGTTTTGGCAGGCATTCAATGTAAGGGGCGACTCGGCGCCCTGGCCGTCCCGCCGCTTTTTCAAACGGCGTTTTGCATGACCAGCGCCAGTTGTTCGGGTGAGACGATCCAGTTGCGGCATGCCTGGGCGCCGCAAGCGCAGGGGATGGCCGCATCGGCCGGCCAGGCATAATCGATGGTCAACTCTTCGCCCGATTCGATGGGCCTCAAGGCTTGCAGCCACAAGCGATCCTGCGGCGCCGGCTCATCGCTTTCCCAGGCGAAGATCTCGCAATTCGGCTGGCAACTGTGGTTCAAATATCGGAAAGGCGCCGCCGGCTCCAGACTGCGGCCTTCGCCGAGGTCCATGCAATACTCGGAAGAGTAATCAGGATCATCCATGACCTTGCCGCGGATCACGCCAATAACTTGCTGAGGACGAAAACGCCGTACGGCGAACACGCCCCGACCCAACGGCGTGTCCGCGATGCGCACTGCCGGCCCCCGCTTCCGCGTTTGCTGACGCAAAACTTCCATGATCTCTGATGGCTCCATGCTTCGTGAGTTATCCCGCTGCGAGGATGATAGCGAGGCCTGCCAAGGCGTCAAGCAGTGTTTGGTCAAGCGACCGGCGCTGATCATGTCCCGATTGTCGTCGCTGACTCCAACCACCAAGCTTAAGAAGAAGTTGTCGCCGGCGCCAGTCGATGGACGGCGCAGCAAATCAGCGAACCAAAACGTGGGCTGCGTTGACTTGACCGTTCGCGGAAGCGCCTACGAAGCGCGCCCGGTCACTGACGCGGTGCGGCGCGGCGTGTACAATGTTGGCGCCAGGCGGGGCGAGTTGGCCAACCGCCACGCGAACCTGGCCGCGACCGTTGCAGCGGACGGCTTTGTCAACGCGACTCAGCTACGGATGAAAAGGAGAAGAGGCTCAATGGAATACCGGCAACTCGGCGGCTCAGGCTTCAAGGTTCCCGTACTCAGCTTCGGCACGGGGACTTTCGGCGGCGGCAATGAATTCTTCAAAGCCTGGGGCGCCAGCGACGTGGCGGAGGCCACGCGGCTGGTCGATCTCTGCCTGGAGGCCGGGTTGACGATGTTCGACTCCGCCGACGTCTACTCGGGCGGAATGGCCGAAGAGATTCTCGGGCAGGCGATCAAGGGCCGGCGAAACCAGGTGATTCTGTCCACCAAGGGGACCTTTCGCGCGGGGCCCGGCCCCAACGACGTCGGTTCCTCGAGGCATCACTTGATCGAAGCGGTTGAAGGGAGCCTGCGGCGTCTGGGCACGGACTTTATTGATCTCTACCAGTTGCACGGCTTCGATGCGATGACTCCCGTGGAAGAAGCGCTGGGAGCCCTTGACCGCCTGGTCTCGGCCGGCAAAATCCGCTACATCGGTTGCTCCAATTTCTCCGGCTGGCACCTGATGAAATCGCTGGCCGTGTCGGAAAGATACGGTCTGGCCAGGTACGTGGCCCATCAGGCGTACTATTCGCTGATCGGCCGCGATTACGAATGGGAGCTGATGCCGCTGGCGCTCGATCAGAAAGTAGGCGCCGTCGTATGGAGCCCTTTGGGCTGGGGTCGTTTGACCGGCAAGATTCGCCGCGGGCGCCCGCTGCCGGAAAAGAGCCGCCTGCAGAGCAAACTCGTCATCGATATCGGTCCGCCGGTGGCCGACGAGCACGTTTACCGGGTCGTCGAAGCGATCGACCAGGTGGCGCAAGAGACGGGCAAAACCGTGCCGCAGATCGCGCTGAACTGGCTGCTCCAACGGCCGACCGTCGCCACGGTGATCGTCGGGGCGCGGAATGAGGAGCAGTTACGACAAAACCTCGGCGCCATCGGCTGGAATCTGACGTCCGAGCAAGTGGCCAGGCTGGATGCCGCCAGCGAGACGGCGCTGGCCTACCCCTACTGGCATCAGCACGGCTTTGCCGAGCGGAACCCGCCGCCGGCGTAAAATTGCTTTTCGGACGCCGTCTTGTTGCAGCGCAACTGCGCACCAGACGCGTGCGCGTTTCTTATTGCAGCGGGCTATCGACCGCTCCTGCTGCGGTCACTGCCTGACTCGATCGGGCCGAGCGGAAGCGGCGCCGGCAGGGCGTGGGAGATGTTCTCTCGGTGAGGCGCGACTCCCGGCCACGCATCGCTTGGCGGGCGACGCGAGCTGAGAGGGTCGTGAACGACGAGTGGGCGGTCGGCGAATGCGTCGACCTGGTGGCTTCTTAGTTTCACGAGCAATCCGATGATCGCCTGCCACTCGACGTCGTTGATGTGGAAGTATTGCCTGACGTCCCGGTTGGCGTGGGGATTGGATAGCGTTCGCGGATCGATTCCAAGCAGGATGTCCAACGTCAAGCCATAAGGGTTGCGGCTGCAGATATGCTCCAGCGCCGTGACGTAAGGCAGCGTGCTGAGTGCGTCGCTCGGCTGGCTGGCCGAGATCTCGCCACTCACGCTGAGCAGGGCCTTGTCGGCCGACGTCAACTCGCCTTGGTTGTCCAAGTAGTAGCTAACCGTTTTCTTGGGTTGCGCGGGCGGGTCGTGAAGCGCGTAATCGAGAATGACCAGCGTCAGCTTCGCCAGTTCATCGCTCTTGCCCGGCAGAGTCCAAACGCGGGCGTTGCCGTAACGGCCCACGCGAGTCTCATGGCGCCGGACGGGGACGCAACTCGTGCAGCCGATCGCCAGCCATTTCGGACCGGCCAGGCAGTCGACAGTGACCGTCCCCAGGCCGGGACGATGGTCGATGCGCAACTCCGGGTCGCCGGTGTAAAAATTCTGAAAGAGCCGCGTGCAGTCGGGGCATTCCGCCGGGATCGGCCGCATGCTGTGCGCAGCGATTGTCTGCTGGTAAATGCAGCGCATCAGTGCGAGCTTACGCGGATCGTTGACGGGCTGCAGTTGCCAGGTTAGCCGCGCATTGCGTTGCCAAAGCGAAGTCCAAGACAGCGCGCCTTGGTTGCCGACCGACGCCGTTCCCTGGCTGGCGTAAGAAAAGTAGGGAAGCGCGCCCAGGTCTTCGGCAAACATCGCCAGGTTGTCCAGCACCTGTTGCTCGTAGAGATCGGCCAGCGTGCCGGCCTGCTTCGTGGCTCGGCAGCGGAGTTCGACGTGCGCGCATCCTTCCAGCGCCGCCAGAATCACGACAGCCGTCACGAGGCGATGCATGGGTCCCCTTGGAGCAAACAAGCAGAGCCGCGGCGAACGTCCTTCCTGGCGTCACGTTCTCACACCCCGGCCTTGCGCTATATCGTCCCGCATCCTTGTCAGAATTGACGTATTCCCGAACCTCTGCAGATCCCCAACGCCAAAATGGGGGCGGCATAATCGCGGCGACCGCGGCGCACCACGAAGTTGCCTAAAGCCAGAAT
>DASZUP010000627.1:0-1985 GCA_035547635.1 Pirellulales bacterium | reverse complement strand
CCAGTTTACTTTCTAGCTGATCAATCAGCGATCCACCGGGACGAGCCCGGCGGTGGCGAAGCGAAACAAAAACTGGCGCAAAAACGATCGGCCCTCCAATCGCAAAAGTCCGTCATTTGGACAGCCCAGAGCCTGCGCGTTTCCCTGCGCGGAAGGTCGCTTGCCCTCGTTTCTCTCCAGCCCAATAATGACGCTTGGGCTACGAGTGCGATCCAAAGAGGCGAGAGCAGCGGATGCGACGGCCAGCGATCTGGGGCGCAATGATCGCATACTTGCTTGCGGCGCCTGACGGCGCGGCGCAGGCGCAGTTATTGCCTCATGCGCCATTGGCTGGGCGGGCCGTTGTACATCCTCAGCGGGTCGCACCGCAGGCGAACCCGCCGCAGCAGGCCCCCGACAATCCGCCGGCCGGCGCTCATTCATCGCCGCATCATGGCGCCCATCATCACCATTCGACGCTTAACCAGCCGTTCTATCCGTACGGCGGAGTCGGTGCCTGGTCGGCGGCTTCGCCCTATCTGTACGCCTGGTATGGGATTCCGTATTTCGGGCCCGTTTGGAATGGAAATGCCTTGCCGGCGGTCGTGCCGGCGCCGCTGATGCTGAACGGCCCTCAAGCAGTCAACGGATTCGTGGGTTGGAACGCGCCTGTCGCGCCGGCGATGAACTTGCCCGCAAGGGGCGCTGCCAACGGCGGCGCGGCGAACGCCGGAGCTGGCAACGCCGCTGGAGTCAAGGGGGCGCCAAGGCCCGGCATCGGCGGGTTCGGCGTATTGGCTGACGACGGCAAGGATGCGAAGCCGAAGACTGGCCGCGTTTCCAACGCCGAGTCGCTGGCTCGAGCCCGGCAGTTTATCGCATTCGGCGATCAGCACTTTCAAGTGCAAGAGTACTCCGAGGCATATCAGCGCTATAAAAAGGCGGCCATTGCCGCGCCCGACCTGGCCGACGTTTACTTCCGTCAGGCCTTTGCGCTGCTCGCCTTAGGAAGGAACGCGCAAGCGGCGAAAGCGCTGCGGCGCGGCCTGGGGATGGACGCCGAGTGGCCGCAATCGGCCTTCCGACTGGATGAGCTGTATGGCGACAATCGCCTGGCCAAGCTCGCCCTGTTGGAGCGGCTGGCGACGGAAGCCAGCGACGCCCGGGATGACGCCGACTTGATGTTTCTGCTCGGCGTTACGCTCTATTTCGACGGGCAGGCGGAGCGCTCGCGCTTGTTCTTCCGTCGCGCGGTGCAACTAGGCGCCGACCGCGGGGCCATCATCGGATTTCTGAACGTTGCGCCGGCGGCCGGAAATGCGGCAGGGCGGCAAGAATTGTAGGCGGCGTTTTGGCGCAGCCTTCATAGTAGCAGGCACGTTCCATGTGCCGCCCGGCAACGGCAGAAGGAGCGTTCATTTCGTACCGCGTCGAACGGCCGCGCAGGCCGCCACTCACGGCATCCGGAGTATGCCTGCTCCTTTCGGCGGGAACGAAAACCGCCTCAGTTGCTTCCCGCGCCGTCGCCGTTTTCCTTGGTGAGTTGCCGGCGCAGGTAGCGGGCTCGCTCGATGTTGCGGTCGGCGGTATCGAGTTCGGCGCCGCTGAGCTTTTGCAGGTGGGCTGGCTGCGTGTAGATGAACAGCGTGTTGAGCGTGGGGAGTTCCAGTTCGGAGATCAATCCCAGGTTGACTCCCATCCGCACGCTGGAAAGCAGGTGCATGGTCTCTTCAGAGCTGATCGTCTGCGCGGTCCGCAGAATGCCGTAAGCGCGGCTCACGCGGTCGTGCAGGTTCTCGTGGCTTTCGCGAATCAGGAAGTCGCGGGCCTTGCGCTCGTAGTCGATGATCGTCGGCACGACGTCGCCGACCTGCGTGACCAGGTCTTCGTCGCTGCGGCCGAGCGTGATCTGGTTGCTGATCTGGTAGAAATCGCCCATCGCCTGTGAGCCTTCGCCGTACAGGCCGCGCACCGCCAGGCTGATTTTCTGCAGCGAGCGGAACAGC
>DASZUP010000626.1:0-3614 GCA_035547635.1 Pirellulales bacterium | reverse complement strand
CGCTCGGAAAGCCCGCAAAACCCCGTTGTCCCGATCCGCGGAGACGAGACAGGCTAATGGCGCCCGCCGCTCCGCGTCTCAAGGCCGAACCGATGGAACAAACGCGATCTTCGCTCACGTCCGCCGCCCCGAACCAGGTGCGGCCCGGCCGCCGCTGGCTGCAGTTTTCGTTGCGTAGTTTTCTGATCGTGCTGACGATCGGTTGCTTGTGGTTGGGCTGGAAGGTCGAACGAGCAAGACGGCAGCGAGAGACCGTCAAGGCAATCGTGGCGTCGGGCGGGTGGGTTCATTACGATTGGCAGTCGCCTCGCGTAGCGAAAAACGCGTCCTTCTGGGCGGGCACGAGTTTTAACAGCAAAGCGACGATCGACGCACCCCCGTGGCTGCGGCGGCTCATCGGCGACGATTTCTTTCAGGATGTTGAAGTGGTTTACCTGAAACAAGGAGCAGATTCTTCAGATGTGGATGTCCGCAAGTTGTTTGCGAGGCTTCAGCGACTGCCAAATCTGAAAGCGGTGATTATCAAGTTTTGGATCTCTGACGAGTTACTGGGCGAGTTAGAGACGACGCTGCCTGACTGCGAGATTCTCTTGGGCAGAGCGGCAGGCTATTCGGCATAAAGGGTGCTTGGCAGGCAGTTTTTTCAGGACGTCGACGTCAGGTGAAAACTAACCCGCCCTCGGAAGGCACTTTACGTGCCGCCGAGGGCGGGCGCCAAGCCGGGCGAAATGGGCGCGAGATTCGAGCAACCATCGACGCCTGCGGGCCGGTGTTCAGCACGGTCTTCCCCGCGCAAGGGCGAAGGAAGCCGCGAACTCTACTTCGAGGACTCCGAGTCGTCCTGGTCACGCGATTTGCGGCGGGCCGAACGGGCGCCGCTTTCGTTGCGGCCTTCCAGCGAGGCCACGATGTGCTTGGCGCGCTCCAGGTGCGACTGCGTCGAATTCTCGCCTTCCTCGATCAGCCGGTCGAGTTCCGGCGAGGCATAGCGGCTGAAGACTTTGAGCGAGTCGAGCATCTGCATGTGCATGCCGATCTGCATGCCCATGTAGCACTTGTCGAACTCGGCGCCGTGCTTCTGCTGCAATTCTTGCAGAGCCGACTTGCGGCACTGCTCGCCCAGTTGCTGCTTGAGCGAAACCAGGTCCAGGCCATCCATGCCCTGACGTGCGCCGGGTCGGACGGGCACGCCGCGCGGCCGCGCGCCGCCAGGCTGGCCTCCGCGCGGTTGCATGGCGACTTCCTTCCGCAGTTTCTGCAGGACTTCGTGATGCTTGTCGCGCATGTCCTGAGCGAACTCTTTGACGTCGTCGTCGGACGCCGATTTTTCGGCTGCCTCCGACAGGGCGATCTCCGCCTGGTTGTCGACCATCAGCCATTCGCCGATCTGCCAGTCGGTCAGCGACGGCCGCGCTGAGCTTTGGCCGCGATAGCCGGCCTGGCGGCGGTCGAATTGGCTCTCCTCGCCCGCTGCGCCGGTGGGCTGATTGGTTCTTCCTTGAACGCCATCGCGCGCGTCCCGTCGCTGGCCAAAGGCCGTGTCTGCGGCAAGGCACGCCGCCAGCAGAGCGGCGCCGGTTACGATCCTAAGCATGGACTTCCCCATTTGAGTGTTCCTTTCCAAGAAGGTGAAATACGGACGGCCCCTCGTTACGCACGACAATCCAGCCCGGCGGCAACTCCTCGACCGGCGACCGACGCCGCGTCGACTCGCCGGCTTCAGCCGACAGGCGTCTTACAGGCCGAGTTCGCAAATGGCGTACCTCGCGAATATGGGCTGCGATAATCTCACGACGCGGCGCAGAAACGAGCGGCTGGTTCGCGGCGCCTTGTGCTGGAAAGAGGTGCTGGCGCGCTTGCGGGTGGTCAAGCGGCGACCATCGTGGCGTGACGCAGGACCGTCCGGCGGGTCGAGTAGCGCTGGGGCATGCGTCGCCAATTGCGATTGCCGGACGAAGCGACCTCATTCCTGCTTCGAGTCGGCTTCGTCCATCGTGCGGCGAGGGGCGACGCGGTGCACGTTGCGCTCGCGCAGCTCCAACAACTCGTGATGGGCCTGGCCGTAGAGCCTGCTTCCATCGAGCGACATTCGCAACAGCAGCTTGGTGTCCGTCCAGCCGTTGAAAACGGTGCTCCGAGCGACGGGGCCTTTGGTCTTCTTGGTCAACTCAAGGGCAAATTGGTTGACCCGCGCGTCGTCCAGGTGCATAACGCCTTCGTAATTGACTTTCGGGCCTCGCGCTTTGGCGACAGAGACGACGGCGGAGATGCTCGAAGCGTCGGCGTTTTGCGGGCCGAAGGTCAGATGGACGTCGGCGCTTTCGTTGACTTGCGAGTTCGTGAGTTTGCCGATCCAGGCTTTGCCCGGGCCGCACTTCTCTCGCAGCATGGCGCTAAACGAGACCGTATCGAGCGGCGGCAATTCAGCGTCGGTCGCGAGCGACAGCTTCAAGCGATCGCCGCCACTGTCGTAACCGTACAACGAGCGGCCGTCCGGCAGCGGACGGAACGACAGGGTCAGATTGTCGGCCCAGGCTTTGAATAGCGGCAATTCGCCAAACCCGCTGGCTTTCATCGTCAGCACGATCGAAAAGCCGCTGACGGCGCTCTCTTCGAACCTGGCGGCGCCTTCATAGACGGCCGCCGCCAGCACGTCGCTTTTGTGCTCGACGATTGCGCGGACATACTCGCCGTCGCCGCGTCGCTCGGCAAACGTCACCGCGATCTCCTCGGCCGCTCGGCCCCGGCTTTGCACCGTCCCTTCGTAGCGCCGCCCCGGCGCCACGGTTTCCCGGACGAGACTCGCCGGGGCCTGCCAGTTTTGAGTCGGCTGCGACGTTTTGAGGTGCAGCCGCTCGCGGCCCTGCCAGCCGATCAGCGTGCCGTCGGCCTGTACGCTCAAACGCAGGTCGGGCGCGAGTTGGATGGGCCAGGCCGCAGCTTCTGTCGCGTTAAGGCGAACCAGGCCCTCGAAGACGCGCACGCTCCAGGGATCGTCGGCCGGCTCGATCACGACGCGAGCATAGCCCCCTTTGTCGCGCAAGGCGCAAAAGGTCAGTTTAATTTCTTGCGACGCCTGGTCGGGCGCTTGACTCGTGCCTTGCCATTGCACGCCCGGCTGGACGGCTTGTCGCAATCGCTCCAAAAGCGCTGCGGGCTGGGTTTCGCCTCCGGCATTCGCGGGCGGAGACAACTCAATCGACTCAGCGCCGACGCGGGCCAGCAGGCGCTGGTCGATCGGCGGGTTGCCGCGCGTCAGGTCGCGATCGGCTTGTGCGTTCTTCGGGGGAGCCTCGAAGGCGATATGCTCGGGCCATCCTTTCGCGAGCGGGAAGCTGCTGCGATCGGCTCGCAGAACCAGGCGCCAGGCGGCCGGCGGCGATGCGCTATCGCCATCGAAGCCGGCCGGCTGCTGTTGCACGGCTCCGCGATATAGGGTGCGCTGCCAGGGATCGTCGGATGAGCTGATGCACGCCGTCCGTTGCTCTGCTTGTCCGGTGAACAGGATTTCGACCTTCATCGGCAGAGATCCCTGACGCAGCACGCCCTGCCAGCGTTTTCCCATCTCAATTGCCTCGAGCAACCGTTGTTTTTCCTGCGCGATCTCCGCGGCC
>DASZUP010000625.1:0-5978 GCA_035547635.1 Pirellulales bacterium | reverse complement strand
GCCGCCGCGGCGCCGTTTATCTGCAACCTGCCGAGCCTTGGCTTTGCCGGCACGCAAGGTCGCAAGCAGCGGCTGGTCGTGATGTTCAGCCCCAACGGCGTCGTGCTGCCGAATTTCTGGCCTGACGAAGAGGGCGAGAATTTCGCGATCAAAGAATGCCTCAAGCCGCTGGAAGCCTATCGCGATAAGATGCTCATCCTGCACGGGGTGTGCGACAAGGTGCGCGGCGACGGCGACAATCACATGCGCGGCATGGGCTGTCTGTTGACCGGCGTGGAGCTGTACCCCGGCAACATCCAAGGCGGCTCGCACACGCCGGCCGGTTGGTCCAGTGGAATCTCGATCGATCAGGAGATTGCGAACTTCCTGCAGAGCCGCCCCGAGACGCGCACGCGTTTCGGCTCGCTGGAGTTCGGCGTGGTCGTGCCGGAGCGGGCCGACACCTGGACCCGCATGGTTTACTCGGGTCCGAATAAACCAATCGCACCGATTGACGATCCGTACCAGATGTTCAACAAGCTGTACGGCCGGATGAAAGACAAGGAAAGCCTGAAGAGCGTCCTGGACGACGTGCTGGCCGATCTCAATAAGGTTCGCTCCACGGTCAGCGTGGAAGACCGCAAACTGCTCGACGAGCATGCGACGTTCGTGCGGGAAATGGAGCAGGAGCTGCGAGCCGGCGGTCAGGAGCAAATGGTTCACGCCGTACCTGAGTTGGAAGCCGGCGTCAAAGACCAGAACGACGACATGCCGCGGATCAGCAAGATGCAAATCGAGCTGATGGTCAACAGCTTCGCCGCCGACTTTACCCGCGTGGCGACGCTGCAATTCACCAATTCCGTCGGCCAGGCCAAGATGCGCTGGCTGGGCGTGGAAGAAGGGCATCACGATCTGTCTCACAAGGCGGACAGCGATGAGGACGCCCAGAAGAAGCTGACCAAGATCAACACGTGGTACTGCGAGCAACTGGCGTACCTGGTCAAACGGCTGGCCGAAACGCCTGAACCGGGCGGACCGGGTTCGATGCTCGACAACACGCTGCTGGTCTGGACCAATGAACTGGGCAAAGGCAACTCGCATACGCTGGACAACATCCCCTTCGTGATGGTCGGCAACGGGCTCGACTTCCGCATGGGCCGTTCGATCAAGTATCCGAAGCTGTCGCACAACCGGCTGCTACTCTCGTTGGCTCACGGCTTCGGCCATCGCATCGAACAGTTCGGCAACCCGAACTTCTGCGGTGACGGCCCGCTGCCGAACTTGACCTGACGCCGGCGCCGTTTGGCCGCTGAACTTGCACGCTCGCTGAGACTTTCCGCAAGGAAGAGGGAACGCTAATTAACGCTAATACTCACTAATTAGCGTTAATTAGTGAGTATTAGTGTTCCCCGGTCCAATTGTCCTTGCCGGACTGAAAGGCTGTTCGGCGGGTTGGGCCGGATCCGGTCGTCCGCAAACTTGAGCGACTTTGGCGGGCGTGCTAACGTGGAAACATTGCCCGCCTGATATCGGCCGCTTGAGCCGGTTGAGGTTTCACCGTTGCAGGAGCCGTCCGCTCATGCGAATCGCCGTTGTCGTGAGTTGCTGGATCGCCTTGTGTGCGGCGCCGATTACGCGGGCGCGGGGAGAGGTCGATTTCCTTCGCGACGTGCGCCCCATCCTGGCGCAGCACTGCTTCAAGTGTCATGGTCCCGACGACAAGGCGCGCGAGGCGGGCTTGCGGCTTGACGAACGCGACGCAGCGCTGGCGCCCGCCGACTCGGGCCGGTCGGCGATCGTTCCGGGGCGTGCGGACGAGAGCGAATTGCTGCGGCGCATCTTTTCGGCCGACGAATCGGAACTCATGCCGCCGCCGGCGGCGAAGAAACCCCTGACGGCGGAGCAGAAGGAAACGCTCAAGCAGTGGATTTCCGCCGGCGCCGAGTATCGCCCTCACTGGGCCTTTTCGCCGCCCAGGCAGGCGCCTTTGCCGAAAGTCAAACTGACGGACTGGCTCCGCAATGAAATCGACGCCTTCGTATTGGCGCGGCTCGAGGGCGAGGGCCTGCAGCCGTCGCCGGAGGCCGATCGGTACACGCTCGTGCGACGCGCCAGTCTCGATTTGATTGGCCTGCCGCCGACGCCTGAAGAGGCCGATCTGTTCGTGCAGGACCAGGCGTCGGGCGCCTACGAACGGATGATCGACCGCCTGCTGGCCTCTCCCCATTACGGCGAGCGGTGGGCGAGGCGCTGGCTCGATCTGGCTCGCTATGCCGACACCAACGGCTATGAGAAAGACCGCGCGCGGTCGATCTGGCCTTACCGCGACTGGGTTATCCAGGCCCTGAATGACGACTTGCCGTTCGATCGCTTCACCATCCAACAACTCGCCGGCGACATGCTGCCCGATGCGACGCTCGAGCAGCGCATTGCCACCGGCTTTCATCGCAACACGATGATCAATGAAGAAGGGGGCATCGATCCTCGCGAGTTCCGCTTCTACTCGATGGTCGATCGCGTCAACACGACGGCCACGGTCTGGCTGGGGCTGACGCTCGGCTGCGCGCAGTGCCATACGCACAAGTATGACCCGATCGTGCATCGCGAGTACTACCAGTTCATGGCGTTCCTTAACAACGCCGACGAACCTGAAATGCCGATCCCCAGCGACGCGATCGCTGCGCGCCGCGCCGAGATCGAAGCGAAAGCTCGCTCTCTGGAGGCCGAACTTGCCGATAAGTTCCCGATCGACCTCGACTACCGCTGGGAGCAGCCGCAGCCCGACGAATTCGCTTCCGAGGCGGGCGCCACGCTCCAGCGGCTGGGCGATCAGTCGCTGTTGGCTTCCGGCGCCAGTCCCGAGGAAGATACATACACTGTCTCGTTTTCAACCGGGGCCGGGCCCATTGGCGCCTTGCGGCTCGAAGCATTGACCGATCCCAGCTTGGGCCACAAAGGGCCGGGGCGTACGCCGCACGGCAATTTCGTGCTGACGGAACTGACGATCACCGCCGCGCCGCAGGACGGTTCGCAACCGCCCGAGAAGGTTGAGATCGCCGCCGCCAGCGCGGACTTCTCGCAGGACAAGTTTCCGGTCGCCGATGCAATTGATGGCAAACCCAAAACCGGCTGGGCCATTCACGGAACGGAACCGTGGAACGTCAATCGCGCGGCCACGTTCCAATTCAAGCAGCCCGTCGACTTTGCCGGCGGCACGCGCTGGTCGGTCCGTTTGGAACAGCGCTTTGGCGGGCAGCATACGCTCGGCAGATTGCGACTGAGCCTGGGCGCCGTCATTGCCGATGACCGCCCGCTCGAAGTTCGCCGGCGCGAGCTGGTCGAACAGAAGTTCAATGCCTGGCTCGAACGCGAAGCGAACCGAACGGTGCGCTGGACCGTGTTGCGGCCTGATGATGCCAAGGCCGATCCGAGCAAGCTCTACGTGCTGGATGACGGATCCATGTTCGTCCATGGCGACATGACCAAGCGCGACATCTATTCGCTCAAGTTCAAGCGCCCGCCCAGCGGAATTACGGCCCTCCGCTTGGAGGTCCTGCCCGACGAACGGTTGCCGAAGAACGGTCCGGGGCGGGTCTATTATGAAGGACCGTTCGGCGATTTCTTCCTGAGCGAATTGACGGCTTCGGCAGACGGAAAACGTGCGAAGTTTCGTTCGGCGACGCATAGCTTTGCCAGCGGTCCTGGCGCTCCGGCGGCGATTGACGGCGATCCTCTTTCCGGCTGGTCCATCAACGGCGGCCAGGGGCGCGCCCACGAAGCGGTGTTCCAATTGGCCGAGCCGCTTGAAGCAGCCGATGAACTGCGGATGGAACTGCTGTTCGAAAAGTACTTTGCGGCCGGACTCGGCCGGTTCCGCATTTCCGCAACGACGGCGCCGCAAGCCGAAGCACGCGGATTTCCCGCCGAGATCGAAGCCCTGCTGCTTCTCGAACCAACGCAGCGGACGGCCGAGCAGCGGCAACGACTGTTTCAATACTATTTGTCGGTCGCCCCCGAATTAGCCGAAGTAAGACAGAAGATCCAAAAGCTGCGCGAGCAGGCGCCCGCCGATCCTACGACTTTGGTCATGCAGGAGCGGCCCGCCGACAACCCGCGGTCTACGTTCATTCACAAGCGTGGCGAGTTTCTGCAGCCCACTGACGCCGTCGAACCTGAGACGCTCTCGTTCCTGCCCCGATTGCCGGAAGGTAAGTCGCCGAATCGCCTGGCGCTGGCCCAATGGCTCGTCGATCCGGCGAACCCGCTGACGGCGCGCGTCACCGTCAATCGCCACTGGGCGGCCTTGTTCGGCCGCGGGCTCGTCAAGACGACGGAAGATTTCGGATTCCAGGGCGAGCTGCCCACGCATCCGGAGCTGCTCGACTGGCTGGCGGTCGAATTTATCAAACGAGGCTGGTCGGTGAAAAAGCTGCACCGCCTGGTCGTGACCAGTGCAACCTACCGGCAGTCTTCAAAAGTTTCTCCGGAGCTCGTCAAGCGAGATCCGGAGAATCGCTTGCTGGCACGTGGCCCGCGGGCGCGGCTGGACGCGGAATTGATCCGCGACGCCGCCTTGCGTGCAAGCGGTCTGCTGACGGAAAAGCTGGGCGGTCCGAGCGTCTTTCCGCCTCAGCCCGCTTCCGTCACGACGGAAGGCGCTTACGGCAAACTGACCTGGAAGGCGAGCGAAGGGGCGGATCGCTACCGCCGCGGGTTATACACCTACGCCAAGCGGACGGCGCCGTATGCCATGTTCACCACCTTCGACGCGCCCAGCGGCGAGGCTTGCCTGCCGCGGCGCGAGGTGTCGAACACGCCGCTACAGGCGCTGACGCTGTTGAACGATACGGTGTTTGTGGAAGCGGCGCAAGCCCTGGGCGCCATGCTGGCGGTTCGGCCGGGCGAGACGCCGGAAAAGATGGACTATCTGTTCCGGCGCTGTCTGGTGCGTCCCGCGGGCGAACAAGAGCGGGCTCTGCTTGTGAACTTCTACAATGTCCAACGGCAGCGCTTCACGGGCAAAGAACGCGAGGCGGCGGAGGTCGCAGGAGCGGGCAAGGGCGACGTCATCGACCGCGCGGCCTGGACCATCGTGGCCCGCGCCGTGCTGAATCTAGACGAAATGATCACCAAGGATTGAAGCCATGGAAGCTCGCGACGAGCGGTTGCAGACGGCCCGCCGCCATTTCTTCAAGCAGTGCGGCTACGGCGTGGGAAAGATTGCGCTGGCTTCGCTGCTGGGCGGCGGCATGGAGCGAATGGTCGGCGCGGCCGACGCCCTGCCGGCCAATCCCTTGGCCGCTCGGCCGCCGCACTATGCGCCCAAGGCCAAGAGCGTAATCCATCTGTTCATGGCGGGCGCTCCCAGCCAGCTCGATCTGTTCGATTTTAAGCCGAAGTTGGCGGAGTTCGAAGGCAAGTCGATACCGCCGGAGATCATCGGCGGACAGCGATACGCCTTCATCCGTCCCGACGCCGCAGCGCTCGGACCGCGGTTCAAGTTCGCTCGGCATGGCGACAGCGGCGCCGAGTTGTCAGAGGTGATGCCGCAATTGGCAACCGTGGCCGACGACATCTGCATTGTCCGTTCAATGCACACTGATCAGTTCAATCACGCTCCGGCGCAGATCTTTCTCAATACCGGATTCTCTCAGCCAGGCCGGCCGTCCATCGGTTCGTGGGCCGTTTACGGCCTGGGCGCTGAAACGAACGAACTCCCCGCGTTCGTGGTCATGTCGACCGGCGCAGGCATCAGCGGCGGCGCCGCGAACTGGTCGAGCGGCTTTCTGCCAACGATCTATACGGGCGTGCGGTTGCGCAATCAGGGCGATCCGATCCTGGACGTCAGCAGCCCCCCCGGCATTGGTCCGGCGCTGCAACGCGACACGCTGGACCTGGTCGGCGCCTTGAACCGGCGGCGGCTGGAGATTGAAGGCGATCCGGAAATCGCCACGCGGATTTCGTCCTACGAAATGGCATTCCGGCTGCAAACCTCGGCG
>DASZUP010000624.1:0-5873 GCA_035547635.1 Pirellulales bacterium | reverse complement strand
CGCTGAAGACGTGGTGCTGCGTCTGGAGGTGCTGGTGCAAATGGCGGCCGAACTGCCGGTCGATTCCATTCACCGCCAGATCAGCTCGGCGATCGATCTGGTCGTGCAACTGAACCGTGCGCGGAGCGGCGCCCGCCGCGTAGTTCAGGTCGCAGAGATCGTCGGCATCGATCAGGATACCGGCGGCGTGCGGATGAAAGACCTGTTCCTGCGGGAGGAAGGCGACGGCGCGGCTTTGACGCCGACCGGCGCCTTGCCTTCGTTCATGGAGGAGCTGATCGAAAGCTCGCTGGTGCGGCTCGACACCTTTTACCAATAACTGGCGGAAGACGCCGATGTTCTCGGAGTTTGACAAACCTGGCTTGGCGCTGGCCGCCGTGAGTTCGCTCGCGGCGTTTGGCGCCGCGTATCTCGGCGCCTTGTGGTTTGGCGCGGCCTGGGACGAGGTCTCCAAACGCTACGTCACTGATTTGCTCGGGCACATGCGCGCCTTGAACCTTTCCGAGCAGGCCGTCAGGCGGTGGATGCGAATTTGGGGCTGGGGCCTGCTCGGCTGCTTTATCGTGCTGGGCCTGCTGCTGCGAATGCCGCTGTTGGCCGTGGCCATCGACGTGCTGATGCTGCTGGCGCCGCGGTACGTGCTGCGTTACCTGGTGGAAAAGCGCAAGACGCTGTTGCGAGACCAGATGGTCGGGGCCACGGTCGCGTTGGCCAACGCCTCGCGCGCCGGTCTCAGCCTGGCGCAAGGGCTGGCCACGATCGGCGCGGAAACGCCCGAGCCGCTGGCCGCCGAGATTCGCCGCATTTCCAACGAATACGAACGCGGGCGCCCCTTGCAGGAAGCCATCGAAACGACGCGCCGCCGGCTGGATATCGACGCCTTCACGCTGTTCGCCTCCGCCATTCAGACAAGCCTGGACCGCGGCGGAAAAATCACCGAGGCCCTGGAACGCATCAGCCACAGTCTGCAGGAAAACCAGCGACTGGAGCGCAAGCTGGCGGCCGATACGGAAAGCGGCCGGCAGGTGGTCGTCATTCTGGCGCTATTCCCGCTGGCGTTTCTCGGCGGCTTTTACCTGCTCGACCCTTACGGCGTGGGTTTGCTGTTCAGCACGCTGGTCGGCCAGGCGACGCTGATCTTCATCGGCGCCTTGGTGTACGCCAGCGTACGGTGGAGCGTGAGTATTTTGAACATCGATATCTGAAGGGCGACCCGCGTGTCTTTGATGCATACCGTAACGCAGTGGTTTAGTTCCTTGCCGCCGCTGGAATCCGCGTCGCTGGCGGGCGCCTCGCTCTGCTTGGGGCTGGCGTGCGGAGGGTTCAGCTACGCCTTGCTCTCCGTAATCTCCGCCCGGCGCTCGACGAGCACGGCGGGCTGGAGCTTTGAAGGACAGCGGCGCCAGACGTTGCGCGAGCACGACGCGGCCTATCGCTGGTTTGAACCGCTGATCGACGATCTGGCGGCGCGCGCCGCGGCGTGGAATCCGGTTCGTCTCGACAAGATCCGCCACGACCTGACGGCCGCTGACGAGCGACTGCCGTGGCAGCCGGAAGAGGTCATAGCCGTCAAGCTGCTGGAAAGCGTCATGGCGAGCCTGGTCTGCGCGGGCCTGGGCGGTTACCTGGCCGGCGTCCCGGGGGCGATCGGGCTGGGAGTGATTGGCGCCTGGGGCTGGCAAGAGCTGCGGATCAAGCAGATCGGCGATCGGGCCCGCGCCCGAATGCACGCGCTCAAGAAGCGGTTGCCGTATGCCGTCGACCTGATGGCCTTGATGATGGAAGCCGGCGCCACGTTCCTGGAAAGCGTGCGGACCGTCGTGCGAGAGAACCAGCAGCACCCGCTGGGCGAAGAACTGGGCAAGGTGCTGCGAGAGCTTGAACTGGGGCGCACTCGCCGCGAAGCGTTGGAAGCCTTTGAGGCCCGGATCGCCGACGACGACGTCAGCGAGCTGACGTTCGCCATTATCAAAGGAGAAGAATTCGGCACGCCGCTCAGTCACATCTTCCGGTCGCAAGCCGACCAGATGAGATTGAAGCGTTCACAATGGGCCGAGAAGGCGGCGGCCGACGCCCAAGTGAAGATTGTCTTTCCCGGCATGATCGTGATGACGGCTTGCCTGCTGATCATTCTGGCCCCGTTTCTGTTGAGCGTGCCGTTGGGATGGTAGGCCTGGCCGAAAGCCGCGTTTTAACTCCGAAGAATCGTTCATGAGCGCAAAAGTCGTGGGTGCCAGCGGCGGCGTCGCCGGCCTGGAATTCTGGATTGAGGAAGAAGTGGTTCGCATCGGCAGCGACGCCGCCTGCGAGATTGCGATCCCCAGCTCCGACCTGGCTTCGCACGTCGTCACGCTGGAATACCGCCAAGGCGAATACCTGATTCACAACCGCGAGAGCGGCGCCATTCTGCTCGGCGGCCGGCCGCTGCCCGAACGCGCTTCGGCCGCCTGGGCGCCCGGCGCGGAGTTGCAACTCAGCCGCAGCGTGGTCCTGAACCTGGTCATTTCCGGCGATCCGGCCCCTGCGCGACAGGAAGTCGCGGCGCCGTTCGCCGCGGACGAGCCCTGGAACGAAGAACGGGAGGCCGACGACGAGGAACCGGCGGAAGAACCCGCGAAAGCCGGCGCGTCCAAGCACGCGAAGTCGATCGTCCAGGCGGTCATAACGGCCGTCTGCATCGCCGGCGCCATCTTCATGCTCTCGACGGGCGGCCCCAGCCCGCAAGCAAGCGCCGGCAACCGGCGCCAGCAGTTCGAAACACTGTTTGCCTCGGCGGACACGATGGAAGCGGAAGTCAGGCAACGCCTGCAGGCGGCGTGGGCGGCTGAAGGGATGACAGACCGAGAGCCCGGTGCGGCCCGCCGGCAATATGCCGAGCTCGTTGAATTGCTTCATCGTCGCCTTGCGGCGCCGCTCGACGAGGATAAGAAGTCAAACAAGCGAAGGGAACTGGATCGCGAGATCCTCGAGTTCGCCGAAAGCGGACTGGCGAGTGCGCCGTGAAGCGCCGTCGCGGCCGGCTAATGGTAGGCCGCTCGCAAGGCCTCAAGCAAGTTGCTCGTCGTTCCGGCTGCTTGAAGTTCCGCAAAGTCTTCCGGTTGCAAGCTCCGTTGCAGCCCTCGCTGGAAGAGCGCTTGCAACAGTTCGCTTTCGGAACTCTTGATCTGCACCAGCGTCTTGAATTGCCGAATGGAGTAAGTCCGCACCGCCGCCGCCTCAAGCCGGGAGAGGAGCGCATTGTCGGCGCCGGCTTCGCGCAACTGGCGTTCGGCGATTTCATCGAATGGTTCGCTCACGCCGCAAGACGTCAGCCGCTCCAGCAGCGTCTGGGGCGCCACGCCGGTCTGCAACAGCGCCGCGGCCTGGCCGAAATTCAAGCTGACTGCCGGGCTGTCCGGATTCCTCCGCATCAAGTACCGCGCGGGCTCCGCGCCGGCGCGGCAGAGCGCGAGCGCCTCGGAGTTGTCGCGAATCCACTGCAGGTGCCGATGCACCGTCACGAAGAAGCGCACGTCGGTCACATCGAGATTCTCGTCGCTCAACTTCCAGTGGTCCACGTTGGCAAAGCCCTGCACCACCGCCACGAGAACTTGCCGGTCTCCTGACTGGATCAGGATCGGCCCGCCGCTGTCGCCGTGGTCCATCATCTGGTTCTTGTCGTTGCCCGGCGCGAACAGCGAGACTTCCTCGTGCGAACGCAAGTACCGCAAGGCGCCCATCCGCCGGACGTTGTTCTTCTGCGTCTCGTCCAGACCGTAGCCGACGACGATGGCGGGGATGCCGGCGCGAAGCGCGGCATTCACGTCAAGCTCCGGAAAATCCGCTTTGTCAGCCAGCGGCGCGTCCAGCTTGACCAACGCGATGTCATCGCGAATGCGCTTAAAGATATCGCCGTCGGACTGGAACTGCGGACTGCCAAAGCCCTGGTGAATCCGAAATGCGATGGCTTGCGAGGTTCGCGGGTTGCCGTCGAGTGAGAAGGTAATATGCGCAGGCGAGGGAGCGTCGTTCACCACGTGGGCGGCCGTCAACACCAGGTCCGGCGCGATCAGCGTGCCGGTGCCGATCGAACCCCCAAAGGCGATCCGGCCATTGCCCAGCGGCTTGATGGAGCGCACTCGGAGTTTGCCCACCGCCTTGAATTTTTCGGGCGGGACGATATCACCGAACTTGACGGCATGTGCGGCGGAAGGCGCCAGCAGCAGCCACGCCGCGCCCAACGTCGACGCACAGCAGGCGACGATGCGAGAATGCCTGGTCATGAATCCTCTCCGCGGTTGCTAGAGTCGCGAGCACAGAAGTTTCGGCGGCAACGCCCTGCTTCACGGCAAAGTCAGGCCGGCTCGCGCCAAGGCTTCCCCTCTTGAAACGCCTTCAGTTGCCGCTGGCAGTTTTCTCGATCTTCGGGCGTGGCCACGTCGGCCGTCGCCGTGGCCACGGCTTCTTCCGCTCGGCGGATGGCGTCTTCAAAATGTCCCAATTCGGCTTGCGCCGCCGCCATGGCGATCAGCGACCGCCAATCGACCCATTGCGTCAGCGCACACGCCATTTCAGCGTGTTCCAGAGCGCCGTGAGCGTCGCGCAATTCCTCGATCGGACAAGTAGCGAGGATCCAAGCCAGGCTGCGATGGTATTCGGCCTTTTGGCCTGTGGCCGACTCGACGTCCAAATCAATCAATTGTTTCAGATCGGCAATGGCGACCTCGTATTGACGTTGCTTGTGGCGAACGGGATACCGAGCGGCCAGCAAGCGGCACAAGGATTGTCTGAGCTGCGCGTCTTCGGGTTTCGCTTTGAGACGGCCTTGCAACTCGTCGATCTTGGCGTCGACACCCGTGATGGGCGTCGCCCCGCCGTCGCCGGAGCTCGGCCCGGACGAGTTGGCGGCGCCGGCAGCGCCCCGGCCGCCGTCGGCCGCCAACCGCAGGCCGAAGCCGCGACGCCGCTCGTCTTGCGGCGCCGTGCCTCGCGCCGTTACGCGGCACAAGGCGACGGTATTGAAATAGCCGCCGCCGCGCATCACTCGCAAGCGGCTCTCTCCGCCTTGCTGGCCGTAGGGAGCATAGGCGTCCTGGCACCATTCCGAGCAATTGCCGAACATGTCATACAGCCCGAACCCGTTGGGCTGGCGTTCGCCGCCCAGATGCAGTCGCTCGCCGCAATTTCCTTTGTGCCAGCCGAAGGCGTCCAGAGCTTCCGGCTTGTCCGCAAACCCGTATTTGAACGCGGCGCCGCCGCGGGCCGCATACTCCCACTCCGCCTCGCTCGGCAGCCGCAGCCCGGCGCCGCCCGGCAGGGAGTTCAACCGTCGCACGAACTCCTGAGCGTCCTCCCAGGTGACGCCGTCCATCGGCAAGTCGGGTTCGGGAATATTCGCCAGCGGAATGCCGAATACCACGCCGAACTCGCGGCGCGTCACTTCGGTGGCGCTGATGCGAAACGGCTGCAAGCGAACGGCGTGGACGGGCCGTTCGTCAAACTCGAACTCGTCGGCGCCCATGGAGAATTCGCCGCCCGGCAAGGCGATCATTTTCTTGAAGATGCCTTCCAGGATGCTGCCCGCCGGATCGGCCTGGCGAGGCCGTTGGGAGATCGTCGAAATCTGCGGCGCCGGCTGTCCGGCCCGATAGGCGTCGAGCCGAGCGGAAAACAGGGCCTTGAGACCGTCGGGCGCGAGCTTAAGCGCCTCGGTTTGAAACTTGACGGCTTGCGCCAGGTCTCCCGAGAGCGCGTACGCGGCGGCCAGCACGTCGAGCGCGCCGGCGTTCTGGAAATTAGTCAGGCGACAAGCTTCCAGGGCGACCTTCAAGGCCTCGTCGGCGTTGCGAATCTGCTCGTCGGGACAGCGCACCAGCGTGTCGGCGAGGTAAACG
>DASZUP010000623.1:0-4383 GCA_035547635.1 Pirellulales bacterium | reverse complement strand
CGCTTCCATGCCGGGCCCTGTGGCCGCCGTGGCGGCGCCAACGGCGCCTGGCCCGTTTCCAGGCGCCACTCCCTCGGAAGCTCCCAGCATTGCGCCGCCATCCGGTCGCGAACCGGCAGCGGCGGGTCGCAAGCGGCCGTTACGGAAGCTGTCGCCGGAAGAAAAGGCGCAGCGCCGTCTGCGCCGGAACATCATCGTGGCGGCCACGGGCGTTGCCCTGTTGTTGATTGTGATGTCGTTGCTCCTGAAGCTGAGCGGCTGACGCTCGCCTCGCGGCTGGCAATTCTTCGCGCACGTTGTTTTCTCACCGTGCGATATTGAGACTGAGTTGTGCAGCATGGCGGTGGATCGGCGTAACGCTGGTTCGGCTGGCAATGCAGAGAGACGACGAGCCCCACTCGACCGCGCCCCCCTCTCTAGGGCGTGCAAAACCTTAGCAAAGTCTTAGCGCGCCCAGCGGTTAAAGCACCGCGTTGTTCGGCTGACGCCAGCAAATCTCGCTAACGTTAACCTAAGCAATGACAGGGTTTACCGATCCGTAGCAGGCGACACCGCCGCCTCGCCAAGACATCTGCCGCCCCCCTCTTTTGGTTGCGTAAAGTCTTAGCGCGCGTGCGCCGTCGAAATAGCACGGACGGAGCAGCCGCGTTCGCGCAGGGACTGGTACTTAGCCATTGTCCCCCGAGGCCTGGCTTGCCGTCAAAGCAGCCCATGCTCGCTTCTACGAGAGGCTCTGGCCGATTTCGAAGAGTTGTTCGGCGTCGAGGATTTGATCGTTCGACGCGAAGAGCCGGCCAATGGCCGCCTTGTGGATCTTCATCTTGGTTCCGCCCACGCCGATAGCGCCATAACAAGCGACGCCGTTGCGGTCGACGGCCTTGTCGGTGACTTCAATGCCAGCCAGCCCTGCCGGCGGCACGGCATTCAGATCGATGGCGACGCGCAGCGCTTGGGCCTGGAGACGGGCTTCCTCCGAGAGCAATTCCACACCCGCAGCGCCGGCAGCGATCACGATCTGCGCGCCTTCCAGCGCCGCGGCCGTCTCTTCGGCGTTTGAGGCGGCATGTGCCGAGAGCACGGCCTGGGGAACATGGCTGGCCACCGCGGCACAAACTTGCCGGGCGCGATCGAGCGATCGCGAAGCCGCCCGGACTTCGGCGCCGGCCCCAGCCAGCAAGCGAACGACGCGCTGTCCTACCGGTCCGGTGGCAGCCAGCACCAGCGCCTTGGCGCCCGCAAGCGGCACGTGTTTGCCAGCCGCCAGTACGGCGGCGACGGCCGTGGTGTTGGCCCCGTTCGAGTCGAGCATGACGGAAACCCGCATCGGCCCGAAAAAGGAGTCGCGAACGGCTTTGAGCACGGCTTCGCCGGCGGTCACGTCCGAACCGCCAACGAAGATTGCCGTCGAATGCAAGTCGGCGGGACCACGGGTGAAGATCGCCCCGTGGACCCGCTCGCGTGCGTTTTCAGCCGTGATTCCCTGATGCCTTAGCAGGTGATCGACTCCGGAGTCGATCGCCACGACGCTATCGAACACGCTCGGGTGGGCGTCGGTATCGAGTTGCACCAGAATCTTCGGCTTGCTCATCGATCCGCCTGAGAACTAGAAGCCGCGGAACGGATGCTTGGCCGAGTCTTTGCCAGCGACCATCTCGTCGGCAGTCGGCTTGCCGGCCATGGCGTTGGCGATGGCTTGCTTGGTGGCCTCGTAGTTGTAGTCGTGGATCTTCTTGTCGTCCTCGGCGGCCGGGTGAATGAACACGCCGCAGACGATGACCAGGTTCTCGGCCTGATCCTTGGGGATCACGCCAGCGGCGACCGAGTCCGCAACGGCCTTCGCCACGGCGGCCTGAGCGGGACCGAACATCTGCACGGCCTGCTTCATGCCTTTGATGGTGACCTTGGTGATCAGCACGGTGGCCGGCTTGACGGCGAGGTTCGGCGTCAGCACGGCCAGCAGGTTGCTGTGGCCTTCGCTCTGCCGAGCCAATGCATTGGCGAACGCCACGCCGACCGGGCCCTCCTTGCTTCCAATCAACAAGTCAATGTGAGCGATCTCGTTGCCATCGCCCGCCAACGCTTCCCCAATGTACATGGTCGACATAGCTGTTTCTCCAATCGATGCGCTTAAGTTACTTCATTTCCTTGATTTAATTCGCCTTCCCGAATCTGCGAAGTCGCGTCGGCGGCGGCTTCAGCTTGCCGTTGGCAGGGGAAGATTGCTGGAACGATAACAAACCGCCGCTCAATTGCAACTACCCGCCGTTCGGCCCTTCCAATTGCGGCTCGCCCCCCTTTGGCCCCCTTGCCCGTCAACTTTACCCAATTAAGCTGGCGGACTTTGTCGGAAAAGTTGCGCCAAACAGCCCAAGTTAATCACGACGGCCGGTTGTCAAGCCGCTCGCCGGAGGGCGGTCAACCGCGACGGTTGGGCGCACGGACCCCTATGAAACCAGGGAGGAACGAACCATGTTGTTTGAATCACTGGCGGCGATCGCTCTGTTGGCCTTTCCCGGAGAAATGCCCAACGCGGCCAAGGCGCCGGCCGAAATGCCGAACGCGGCGAAGCAAGCCGAGCAGAAGCCTCAGGCGCCTGCTATGCATCCGGTGGAGAAGGAGATCATTCACTTCACCAACATTGAGCGTTCACGACATGGCTTGCCGCCGCTGAAAGTTGATGAAACGCTGCTGAAGTCCGCCCGCAGCCACGCGGTATGGATGACCAACCGGCGTTCGCTGCAGCACACCAACCAGCCGGTTGCGGAAAACATCGCGCTCGGGCAGCAAACGGCGCGTGAGGCAGTGCGAGATTGGATGCGTTCGCCCGGCCACCGGGCCAACATCCTCAGTCGCCGCCACGGTCGCATTGGCGTAGCTGCGTTCGTCGCTCGCGACGGCCAGGTCTACTGGTGCCAGCAGTTCAGAAACTGATTCCGAAATCGCCAGGATCACAAGTCTGCCTCGCCAAGGCGAGGCGTATGCGATGGCGAAGCCGCTTGGCTTTCGCCGCCGCTTGGCTTTCGCCGCCGCTTCGCTTTGGCTGGCGCTTTCGGCTGGCCTGGTTTTTTGTCCAAGGAGTTCGCCCCGACCGAGCTTGTCTCGGTCGAGCGCAATGATTGGTCAGCTAGATCGCCCCAAGTGGACGATTTCGCCCCGACCGAGCTCATCTCGGTCGAGCGAATGATTCTATTAGGCTGCGTATCAGCGATCGATGTGAGCATGATCGGCGAATAAAGCGGGAATGCCGTGCGACGCCATTTGGCAGACCAATCGCGGCATCCCCTGGGACAAGCCCAGCGGAGAGCTCGAGAAGACGAGGCCAAGGGCGATGCGGCTAGCTGATCAATCAGCGCTCCACCGGGACGAGCCCGGTGGTGGCAGAGCGGAACAGGAACTGGCATAAGACGACATACCCTCCGAGCGTAAAACTGCCTCATTTTGCGCAGCCCCAGAGTGAGTTCAGTCTGGGGCACGCCGCGCAAAAGCCAAAAAGTGAAAGCCCCTGGGGCGCAACTCTAACGGGCTGCACACCCGGCCCGTTTGCAGGTAGGATAAAGAATCGGTAATCGCGCCCGCCGCCTCAACCGTTTCCCCAAGCGCCCTGGCATGATCCTGCTGATCGACAACTACGATTCGTTCACATATAACCTGGTGCAGCGCCTGGGCGAGATCGATCCGGCGATCGAGCTGGAAGTGCATCGCAACGACCAGATTTCGCTGGACGAGATCGCCGCTCGGCGGCCGTCGCATCTGATCATTTCGCCCGGTCCTTGCACGCCGCGCGAGGCGGGAATCTCTTGCGAGTGCATCAAGCGTTTCGCGGCGGAGATGCCCATCCTGGGCGTCTGCCTGGGCCATCAGTCGATCGGCCACGCTTCTGGCGCCGAGATCGTCCGGGCCAAGCGGCTGATGCACGGCAAGACCGACATGATCTACCATGACGGCCGCGGACTGTTCGCCGGTTTGGACAACCCATTCGAAGCCACTCGCTACCATAGCCTGGTGATTCGGCCGGGCACGCTCAGCGACGAATTCGAAGTCTGCGCCTGGTGCGACGCTCCTGACGGCGAACGCGAAATCATGGGCATCCGCCACAAGCAATACCCGCTGCACGGCGTGCAGTTTCATCCCGAGAGTTTTTTGACGCACAGTGGCGTCGACATGCTGAAAGCCTTCTTGCGGCTGCCGCAACCGCAACGCGCCGCGCAGGCGTAAGCCCGCCGCCTTGCCCAGGGAGTCGCCGTCTCAATGCTCACTGTAGATCAGGCATTGGCGTTGGTAGAACAGCAAGTGCGGCCTAAGTCGCCCGTGCAACTGCCGGTTTCGAAGGCATTGGGCCTGCTGCTGGCCGAAGACGTGGCCAGCGACGTCGATTCTCCGCCG
>DASZUP010000622.1:0-2474 GCA_035547635.1 Pirellulales bacterium | reverse complement strand
ACGTATAAGCCGTGAGGAAGGTGCTGTTCCCCAGCTCGGGGAAAGAGTAACCGCTAATCTGCGCTAATCAGAAGGCGATTAGACGGTCAGCACAATATCCCGAGACCTGAATGATGAGTAAGACTGCCCGCAATGCGGATGAAAGCCAGGACGAACTAAAACTGCTTTATTTGAAGCTCCTCAAAGTCTTTTACGAGAAGCCTAATCACAAGCAAGCTAGCGCTGTTGCCGAGGAATTGGAAAAGGTTGCGGCGGCTAGACCAGGGTTTCAGGACTCAATCAAGGGCGAAGAAGTCCGTTCCTTGCTGGCCGAAGTGCGCGGCGACTTGAATTCGGCGGCCCGAAGTCGCGAGGCGGAAATTCGCAAGATTCTCGAGTTGCACGCTCTGTCGGCCAACACGCCAGGCTGGCCGCACGTGCTGCGCCAATACGATTACTCCGACATCAGCGATCGGTTGGATTTACTCGCCGCACTTTACGACAAACAAGGCGATGAGGATCGCGCGATTGCAACTTTGCAAGAGTCAAAACAGTGGTGTCAATCGCACCAGATCGCCTTTGACGGTCAGGACCTTCTTGACGAACTCTTGGAGCATCGCGGCTCCGCTGGCCGGTCTAAACGGCGCGAAACCGCTTGAGATTAAGCCTTCTGCCGCGACCGGAGATGTTGGTCCAAACAGTCCGCTTGAAAGATCGCCTGGCAAGCAGGCGGTAGCTGTAGATCTGGCTGCGACGAAGCGACGACCTTGGTCCCCACCTCGCGTCACGCAGGCAATTCAAATCCCTCTCTGCGGGGTCGGCTGAGCAGGGCGTTGGCGTCGGGGTCGGAAAGAAACGCTTCTTGCTGGGCGTCCCAGTGCAGCTTTCGCCCGAGACGCAAGGCAATGTTGGCCAGATGGCAGACGCTCGCCGAGCGATGCTGGCTCTCGACGTCGGCAAGCGGCGCAATGCCCTCGTTGATGCAATCAAGAAAGTGCAACAGGTGAGCGTAGGTGTCGGGGCCCCAATGACGCTTGGCGGGTCCGAGGCGCACGGCAGCGGGCGGCAAGGGGCGCGCGGCGAGCTCTTCGACCGGCGCGCCGGTCAGCCGGCCGCGATTGACGAAGATCCGCCCTTGTTCGCCTTCAAAGCGGATGCCGTTGGCCGAATCGCTCAGCTCGACGTGGACCTGGACTTCGCCCGGATAGTGCAAGTTGAAGGCAAAGCGGCGCGGCGTGTTGTAGCCGTTTTCAATCTGCGGCAACTCGGCCTGGCCTTCGACTGACAGCGGCCCGCTATGTTCGAGACCCATCGCCCAGTGAACGATGTCCAGGTGGTGAGCGCCCCAGTCGGTCACGAAGCCGCCGCTGTACTCGTACCACCAGCGGAACGGGTCGTAGCGCTGTTTGCAGAAATCCGCCCAAGGCGCCTGGCCCAGCCACTCGTTCCAGTCCAGATGAGCTGGCGGCGCCGAAACTCCGAACGGTCCGCCGCAGGCGCCGGGCGGAAGCGATCCGCTGGGCAGCCAGACCTTGACGCGCCGCAAGCGGCCCAAGCGGCCGCTGCGCACCAGTTCGCAGGCCTGTTGAAAGCGGCGCGAACTGCGCTGTTGCGTGCCGACCAGCAGCAACCCGCACGTCCGCCGCACGGCGTCGACCAGCCGCTGGCCCTCCTCGACCGTGAGCGTGAGCGGCTTTTCGCAGTAAACGGCCTTGCCTGCATGCAAAGCGGCCAGAGCTAGAGCGGCATGCCAATGGTCGGGCGTCGCAATCAGCACGCCCTGCACGTCGTCGCGCTCCAGCACGCGCCGATACGACGAGTAGATTTCCGCCGCCGGGCAGCTTTCCCCCTGCACTTGTTCGGCGCGCTGGCGATTGACGTCGCAAACCGCAACCACCTGGCCATAGACCGGCTGGACGGCCGTCCAACGCATTGCTCGGGCTAGCTGCCTGCCGCGCCCGCCCGCGCCAATCAGCGCCAAGCGGATCGGCTTGCGAAGTTTGACATAGCCGCCCCCCGCTACCGCGGCCGCCATGGGCGCGGCGGACCACTTCAAAAAACGGCGTCGATTCCATCCGCCGCGTTTCGACGAGTTGTCTGGTCGATGATCCGCGTTCATTCGAGCGTGATAGCGTGACGCCTGGTTTCCTTTCCAGCGGTTCGCCGGACGCGTGCCGCGGGCTTATATAACACGTGCCGGCGCAGCGAACAATCGCGGTCTGAACCGTCCGGCAGATGCGGGCTTCCGAGCGCGGCATTCGACGCCAAACTCGCCTTGATTCAGAACTTACAGCCCGGTTATCATGCCGCGCCCATTTCACGGAGTCGCCGCACGCATGGATCTGCCCTATCGTCTCGCCGATCTGGCGCCGCAGAAGAACTCGACCTTTGCCGGCTTGATGCTGGTCGGGTTGCTGGCCGTCGGCGGCTTGGAGGGATTATACGCCTGGATGCCGCGTCTGGCCGGCATGACGACCGACGGCCGCGTGGCGGCC
>DASZUP010000621.1:0-5496 GCA_035547635.1 Pirellulales bacterium | reverse complement strand
CAACGACAGCTCGTACTCCACCGATGAGGATACGTCGCTGAACGTTACCACGGGGGGCGTGCTGGCCAACGATACGGACGTGGAAGGCGATCCGCTCACGGCGGTGCTGGTCGATACGCCCCAGCACGGCACGGTGACTTTGAACGCCGACGGCACGTTCAGTTACACGCCCGACGCCAATTTCAACGGCACCGACGGTTTCAGCTATAAGGCCAACGACGGCCAGGCCGACAGCAACGTGGCGGCCGTGACGATCACCGTCAACCCGGTCAACGATCCTCCGGTGGCTCTCGACGACCACTACAGCGTCGCAGAGGACAATACGCTGACCGCCAACTCCGGCAGCGGCGTGTTGCGAAATGACACGGATGTGGAGAACGATCCGCTCACAGCGGTTCTGGTCGACGCGCCCCAGCACGGCACGGCGACCTTGAACGCGGACGGCACGTTCAGCTACACGCCGGACGCCGACTTCAACGGTACGGATAGCTTCACCTACAAGGCCAACGATGGCCAGGCCGACAGCGGCATCGCATCGGTGGCAATTACGGTAAATCCGGTCAACGATCCGCCGGTCGCCGTCGATGCCAGCTATTCAACCAGTGCGGGTACGCCGTTGACGGTCGACGCCGCGGTCGGCGTGCTGGCCAACGCCACGGATGTGGATGGCGATCCGCTTGCTGCGTCGCTGGTCGCAGGCCCGCAACACGGCAGCTTGACCCTGAACGCCGACGGCTCCTTCAGCTACACGCCGGACGCCGGCTACCAGGGCGCCGACCAGTTCAGTTACCAGGCGTCGGACGGTCAGGCGGATAGCAACGTGGCCGTCGTCTCCATCAATGTCGGCGAGAGCGTCAATCATCCGCCCGTGGCGGTTGACGACGCGTATTCCACGCCGCAAGACACGCCGCTGAACGTCCCGGCGGGCGGGGTGTTGGCCAACGACACGGACGCCGATGGCGACCCGTTGACGGCGGCCGTAGGCACGGCGCCGGCGCACGGCGCATTGACGCTGAACGCCGACGGTTCGTTCAGTTATGTTCCGGACGCTGGCTATGCCGGCGGCGACAGCTTCACCTATCGGGCTAATGACGGGACCGCGGACGGCAACGAGGCCACGGTTTCCATCACGGTAGGCTCGGCTCCCGCGAATACGCAGCCGCATGCGGTGAACGACGTCTACACGGCGCCGCAAGATACGCCGTTGTCGATTCCCGCCGGCGGCGTGTTGACGAATGACACGGACCCGAATAGCGATCCGCTTTCGGCCGTGTTGTTTAAAGGACCGCAGCACGGCACGTTAACGCTGAACGTCGACGGCTCGTTCGACTACGCGCCGGATTCGGGCTATTCCGGCGACGACAGCTTCACGTACCAGGCCAGCGACGGTCAGACGGAAAGCCGTTTGGCCGCGGTCACGATTCACGTCGAGGCTGCGCCATCGCCCGCACCGTTATTGGCGGCCGAATTGCCGTCAAGCGCGCCGATTCAACCTGACGCCGTCGACGCGATCTTTGGCGGCAACGTGTGAGCCCCCCTTGGCGCTCCGCGGTCGGACATCGGGCCGCGGGGCGCTCATTTCTCTCCACGGACGGGGAGGCGCCCCCAACGCGGCGGCGTCTCCTCGCCCGCTCGGAGAGAGCATTGTTTGCCCGGCCATCTCGTGCGCGGCCGCGGTGCAGATGCACGGCAAGGAAAGCTGCAATTCATTGCCACGGCGGGCGCCCGTTCAGACTTGTTTTTCGGAGCCGGTGTTGCCATGCGTTGGTTCAGGAAACTTCGCTCGCACTTTCAAAAGCGTCGGCCTCATCGTCGCCGCGGAGTGCTGTTCAAACCGCAGATGCTGGAACCCCGGCTCGCGCTGTCCGGAGCGCCGCCCCTGGCGACGAACGAAGCTTATGTTGCGCCGCTCGACGCCCCGCTGCAGACGTCAGCGCCCGGCGTGCTCGCCAACGACGTCGATCCCGAAGGCGATTTGCTGACTGCGCAACTGTTTTCAACCACGACTCACGGCACGTTGTCGCTTTCGGCCGATGGCGCGTTCACCTACGTTCCCAACCCGGGATTCACCGGCGTCGACTCTTTTGCGTACCGCGTCTTCGACGGCACAAACGCCAGCGAATTGGCCGCCGCCACGCTGTTTGTAGGCCTGTCCGATCCGCCGCCCGCGGTAGACCTGGATGGGAGCGACAGCACCTCGACCGGGCTTGACTTCAGCGCGCAGTTCACTGAAGGCGGTCCGCCCGCCGCAATCGCCGCCGCCGACGCTTCGCTGAGCTCGGACTCAGCAGCGCTCGTCTCTTTGCAGGCGACAATCGACAACCGCCTTGACGGCGCCAACGAACGGCTGAGTGCCGACACAACAGGCACGCAGATCGCGGCCGTCTACGACGCCGGCGCCGGACGGCTGACGCTGTCGGGGCTGGACAGCGCTGATCACTACCTGCAGGTTCTTAAGACAATTACGTACCAGAACGACTCGCACGATCCCAAGACGCAAACGCGGCAAATTAGCGTCGTAGTGGACGACGGCGCCGCTCTAAGCGAGCCGGCCGTCGCTCATATTGCAGTCATCGCCGTCAACGATCCTCCGGCGGCAACCGACGATGCCTGGACGACTGTGGCCGATGCGCCTTTGAGCGAGAATACTCACGGAGTACTGGCCAACGACTCCGACCCCGAAGACGATCCGCTCACCGCGGTTCTTGTGAGCGGTCCGCAGCATGGCGTGTTACATCTGGCTGCCGATGGTTCTTTTGCGTACACGCCTGCGACGGGCTTTTCCGGAACGGACACGTTCGTCTACCAGGCCAGCGACGGCGTCGCCAGGAGCGCTCCGGCGACCGTGACAATTCGCGTGACGGCGCCCGTTCTGTCCGAGCCGACGGCAACCAACGACGTATATCAGACGGCAAGCGGCGTCGCTTTGACTACTGCGGCGCCGGGAGTGCTGACAAATGACTTGTCGGCAGACGGCGAAAGCTTGTCGGCAATACTCGTCTCGCCGCCGCTTCACGGCACGCTTACCTTGCACGCCGACGGTTCGTTCGACTACGCACCCGATGCCGGCTACGGCGGGATGGACGGCTTCTCCTACCAGGCTCGCCAGGGCGAACAGAGCAGCGACGTGGCCAGCGTGACGATCACCGTGGAGGCCGCGTCCAGCAGCGCTTTGCCAACGGCGACCGCCGATCGGTACCTGATCGGCTCGACGAATCGGCTGGTGCAGTCCAGCGATAGCGTGCTCAGTAACGATGGCCCTGGCGGCGGAACGTTGACCGCCACGCTGGTCGCTTCGCCCGAACACGGCTCGCTTGTCTTGAACGCCGAGGGCACGTTTTCTTACACGGCCGATGCAAGTTTCCGCGGCATCGATCATTTCAGCTACCGGGTCGCCAACGGCAGCGGCGACGCGACGGCCGAGGTAGAGCTGGTCTCGCGGCCCGCGGAGTTAGTTCGCAAGCTCTATCAGGACGAATTGCAACGCGATCCGGACCTGGCTGCATGGGAAGATTGGACCGATCAACTTACGCACGGCGAAAAGACGCTCGACCAGATCGCCGCAGCGCTGCTGAATAGCGATGAGTATCTCAACCTCTCGATCCGTCAGTTCTATCAGGATTATCTCCATCGCGAAGCCGACCAGGCGGCCGTCGATTACTGGCGAGATGAAGTCTGGCGCACCAGCGGCGGTCCCGACAAGGTGCTGATCGGCATTCTGTCCTCGCCGGAATTACGGCAAGCAGCCGGGACGACCGGCGGCGCGTGGGTGACGGAACTCTATCGCCGATACCTGCATCGCGAGCCCGAGCAGCAGGGCTACGACTATTGGACGGGCCACCTGGCCGACGGCTCGATGGACTACCGACAAGTGGCGCGCGGGTTTGTAATCAGCGCGGAGAACGACCGCAACATGGCCGACGGCTGGTACTCGCTTTATTTGGGTCGCACCACGACTCCTCAGGAACAAGCCGAACTTGTCGCTGCGTTGCTGGTTGGCGACGCCAAACGCCAGGAGCTCGCTCAGGAGCACATTGTCGCCGGCGCCGAATACCAGAGTACGCCGCCGCAACCGAATGCCAATGTCGCCCAGCGGGAGTCGCGGCCTCTTGACGCCGAGGGGCGCACGGACGTATGAATATCCTCGGAGCCTGGGGCAAGATCGCCCGAAGCGGCTTCGTCATGACGGCAAACCGAGCTCATCGCTCTCTTGGGATGCAGGCCTGGGAGGAGAAAGGCCGGCGGGAAACGCAATAGGGCTCGTTTCTCCCCGGCCTTTATTGTTCCCGGCAGGCACGGCAAGGTCGAAAATGCAGAAACTGATCCAAGGCATTCACCAGTTCCAAACCACGGAATTCCGCCCGTTGCAGGGCCTGTTTCAAAAACTGGCGAAAGGCCAAAACCCGGAAACGCTGTTCATCACCTGCTCCGACTCCCGCATTGATCCGAGCCTGCTCACCCAGGCGCCGCCGGGCGATCTGTTCATTCTCCGCAATGCCGGAAACATCGTGCCGCCGCACGGCGCCGCCAACGGCGGCGAAGGCGCCACCATCGAGTTCGCCGTCGACGCCCTGGGCGTCAAGGACATCATCATTTGCGGCCACTCGCACTGCGGCGCCATGAAGGGGCTGCTGCAACCGGAAATGGTCTCATCGCTGCCGGCAGTGGCGGCCTGGCTCTCGCATGCCGAAACGACTCGCCGCATCGTCCGCGACAAGTACGGCCACCTCGATGGCGATGCCCTGGTGACGGCGACCGTGGAAGAGAACGTGCTGGTGCAACTGGAAAACCTCCGCACCCTGCCTTCGGTCGCTCCGCGGCTGTTGCGCGGCGATCTGCACCTGCACGGCTGGGTTTACAAGATCGAAACGGGCGAGGTTTTCGCCTACGATCTGGCCAGCGGACAGTTTGTGCCGATCGCCCAATACCAATACCCGCCGAGCGAAGCCGACGTCCGGCGCCGCACGTCGGCGACTATCTGATCCGCTATGCGGGCTTCCGGACGCGTGGGCCGGAAACCGCGTGTCTCAGGCTCCGGCAGGCCTATGGAAACGCGATCGTGCGTCACGTGAGGTCGCTGCGCCCGTGCTATTGCGCGCCCTTCGCAAACACAGTGCGCGCACAGATCATGCATGCGTCCGCTGCCGCCCGAAGCCCATGCATGGCGGAGCGAGGGTGAGTTTGCCCTCTACTTTGCTCCCTCGCACAGCCGGCAATGGCTTTTCGTCGGGACCAAGCTTCCGCCAGACTCACGCATGGTTCCGGAACTCTGCGCTGCCCAGGATACCCGCCTGAATTTGCTCCTGCGTTTCGCCGAGCTTCATCTGGCTGAGCCAGTACTGAGCGCCGGAGCTGTCAAGCTGGCGACCGAGGTAGACTTGGAACCAGCCATTGATCAGGCCTAGCCGGTACTCGTCGCTGGTGACAAAGCCCAGCACGACGCTCTGCTTGCTGTGCGTCTGGATGTAGCTGGTCCAATAGGCCAGGCCGGCCTGA
>DASZUP010000620.1:0-27698 GCA_035547635.1 Pirellulales bacterium | reverse complement strand
GCCCTATTGGCCCGCCCTGAACCGGCCAAGAAGGCCGAGCCCGAAATTCCCGAAGAGGAAGAGCTCGCCGAA
Source organism: Pirellulales bacterium (assembly GCA_035547635.1). Taxonomy (GTDB): domain Bacteria; phylum Planctomycetota; class Planctomycetia; order Pirellulales; family JAICIG01; genus JAICIG01. The sequence goes on along the minus strand of DASZUP010000620.1, from coordinate 27,626 downwards.
CCGTTGCCCACGTTCAAAGGTGCGCTCAAAGGCGGCACCGGCCGTTCCTCGGGCGGCGAGCAATTCGGGCTGAAGTGGTAGGCTGTTACGCTCCCTCTGCCTTTGAAAGAGGGCCGGGGCGACGGAGAGGCGGCGCGGAACCTGCTTCGATCTACGCTCTCCCTGAGGGGAACGTACGACGCGCTCCTCAGCGCGGTTGCATGCTCAAGCTGAGCCAACCGCTCTCGACCGCTACGTTGACGGCCATTGGCGATGGATCGTTTTCGCCGGAGTCGCTGACTTTCGAGCGCCAGGGAACCAGTTCTCGACCGGTCAACTCTCGCCACCACTGCTCCGGCCGCCCGGTTCGCGCCGCCTGCATGGCGGTGAGCGCCAGCGGCAAATCGATCACGGCGGTCGGCAGCCAGAGTTTGGCCCACGTATCGGCTGCCGGTTCGGGCGGCATGGGGCTGCGCGGTTCGCCGCAGATGCTGGCCATGCAGACGTAATCTCGCGACGTGTGGAAGTGGAACTTGCGCCGCTCCGGATGATCGGGCGGTCCCCCGCGCAGCAATTCGTGAGTGAGGACCGTCTCCGCAGCCTTCGCCAGCGAAGTCATTTGTTCCTCGAAGGCCTGCGCAATGCGCTCTTGGTTGTGGCAGGCTGAGATCTGTTCGGCCTCCGTGTGCGTTTGATCGCTGCGGCGCCGAGCCAGCCGCACCGCAATCCGTCCGCGCAGCCCGGGCCACTCGCTGGTGATGTCGGTGACGGTCGAATTCGTTTCGACGCGGCATTGCACGGGGAGCGACGTCAGGCCGTCATCCGTCAGATGAAAGCGTTTGGAGGCCGTAAAGCGGGTCACGCCCTGGCAATGGATGCACACCGGCCCGGTCTTGCCGGTCGTCCGAGAGCGCGCCACGCCCGTCAGGACGACGTCAAACACGGCGCGCTGCTCGTCCGGCGCCAGGACCACGCGCATCGCGCTCTTCGATCGGGCCTTTCCCGAGAAAGAAATTCCCAGGATCGTGTCTTCAACCGGAAACTCTCGCTCGATGGGTTGCCGGGTCAACTGGTCGAGCAAGCGGGCCGACACGTGTACGCGCATGTGATCCAGCAGCGAATCGAGAAACTGTTGCCGCTGAAGCGCGCCGAGCGGCTGGGCCGTTTGCCCCGGGGCCACCGCAGCCAGCCAGGAAAATGCGGAGCCGGCAGGCGCCGCCTCGGACTTGCCGGGGGATCGTTTCTCAGACGCCTGTACCGCGCCAGTCGCCTGGCGCGCGGGCTGAGGCTCGGCTGCGTCGGACAACCCGGCCAGGCAGAGCCAGACGGGCGCCCAAAGGCTTCGCCGAATTGTGTTGCGAAGGCTGGAACGCATGATTTGCCGCCCTCTCTAGCGAACCGACGAACGAAGAGTCGCGTCCACTGCGATATCATACAAATCGTAGTGCCGGAAATCGCCCGACGCAACAAAATTGCGTTCCGGAGGCGGCAAAGCTGGTTGGGCGAGTCGCCCGTCGGCGGATCACCACTTCTGGGCGTCGGCTTCCAGCGTTCCGAGGACCGCGCGCTGCCAACGGGCGCAACGCACGTACTGCTGCTCGAGCACGTCAATCAGCTCGTCCTGATCGATGGGTTTGAGCAGGTAATCGCTCGCACCGTACTCGATCGCCTCGGAGATTCGTTCCCAGGTCGAGTAGGCGGTGATGAAGATCACCTGCGTCCAGGCGTTCCGGCCTTTCGCATAGCGAAGCATTTCCAGGCCGCCGGAGCCCGGCATTTCCAGGTCAGAGATGAGCAGGTCGCAGCAATTCTCAGCGAGCCATTGCTTCGCCCGCTCGGAATCGGTCTCGCCATGCACCGCCAGGCGATCGCCGAGTCGGCGCTCGACCACGTTGCACAGCAACCGCACGATGCTGGGGTCGTCGTCGACCGCCAATAGATTCAATTTCCGCGCCAAAGCCACTGACATGAAGGCGTTCTCGAAAAAATAGCAACCAGGTGATCACGCCTAACCAATCCCGCTTCGGTTGGCGCCCTGATAAAAGCATAGCCCATAAAGATCCCCAGAATGCGGGGGGGCGAGGCCACTTCAGGAGCCGCGCTGGTCTTGATGACGTAAATCATTAAGAGGCAACTAAATTGCGCCGGATGGGCGGACCCGGCATTGGCTCGGCTGGTGACCGTCGGCTTGCCCCCGGCGACTAAGCTTGTGATAGGCGGCGGGCCAATTTCTCCTCGAGCCCGGCTTTACGAATGCTTTCTCATGTGATCGACCGCAGTGACGAAGAGTTGGCGGCCGAGGCGGCCCGCGAGGGCTCCGACGGACCCGCCTTCTGCGCGCTCGTCGATCGCTTCCGCGACCGGGTCTGGCGGCTCTGCTTTCGGCTGATGGGCGACTCCGCCGACGCCGAGGACGCGGCGCAAGAAGTCTTCGTGCGATTGTTCTTGAACCGGGCCCGGTTTGACGGCCGCTCAAAGTACGCGACGTGGCTGCACGGCGTGGCGCTTCGCACTTGTTTGACGTTGCGCCGTACGCGCGGACGACGCAGGCGGCATGAAGGTCCGGGTGGAGAACTAGTCGCCGGCGCCCAAGTCGCCCAGCGCCACGCCGCCCCGCCGGGCCTGTCGCTCGATCTGGAGCAGATGCTGGAGTGCCTGGACGAAGAAGACCGGGCGCTGGTGATTCTGAAATACGCCGAGAATTACAGCTACGAAGAACTGGCCGAGATATTCGGCTTGTCCGTCAGCGCCTGCAAGATGCGAGTCAGCCGAGCCCGCCAGCGAATTCAAGAAAAATTCGGCGAATCGGCGTGACCCCCTTCCCGGCAGCGGCAACTAACAGACAGCTCATCGGGAGACAATGGCCATGAAACATGATTCGCTCGAACAACTTGCAGCCGCCGAAATTCCGCCCGTACCGGCCGATTTCGACGGCAACTTGCATCGCCGAGTGAACCATGCCCTGACGTTGGGACAGGCGGCGGAATTCGCTTTGCACGTCTTGCCCTACGCCGTCGTGCACCTGGCGCAGGCGTTGTGCGGATGGGCCGCACTGACGCTTTCGGGCAAGTATCCCGACGATTCGCCCGTCCAAGATCACTGACTTTGTCAGCCGCTGCGCCCCCGCGACGCGGCCTTCACCAACGAGGAGGCTTGTCATGCCTACGTTCAACTTTCAGGAATTCAGCACCTGGCAGGAAGCCCTCGCCGCCAGTTTCAATCGCGCCTTCGGACAGATCATCAGCCTGTTGCCCAACGTGGCGGCCATGCTGGCCGTGATCGTCGTCGGCTACATCGTGGCCCGCGTGCTCGACCGCTTCGCCGCAGCCTTGAGCCAGTCTCTCGGCTTGGAGACGGCGGCCGAGCGGAGCGGACTGATGGCATCGATGAAGCAGGTCGGCATCCAGCGTTCCGTGCCGTCGATCGTCGGACAGATCGTATTCTGGCTGACGATGTGCGTATTTCTCAGTGCGGCCTTTAATCTGCTCGGTCTACAAGCCGTGTCCGCGGCGATGGAAAAGATTGTGGCGTACATTCCCAACCTGCTCGTCGCCACCGTCGTGGTGGTCGTCGGGTTGCTGGTCGCCGGCTTGCTCCGCGGCGTGGTGGCGACCAGCGCCGACCGGGTCGGCATCAGCTACGCGGAAAACCTGGCCAATGGCGTGTACTACGTGCTGGCCCTGATGACCTTCATCGGCGCCTTCGATCAATTGCACATCGAGTTCGGCTTGTTGAAGGAACTGATCCTGATCGCCTTTGGCGGGCTAGCCCTCGGGTTTGGCCTGGCCCTTGGGTTGGGCGGACGCGACGTGATGGGCGGCATTCTGGCCGGCTACTACACCCGGCAGCGGCTGCACTCGGGCGATCGGGTCTTCGTGGCCGGCATGGAAGGAACGGTCCGCGAGGTCGGTCCGGTCGCCACCGTGATCGAGACCGAAGAAGAGGGCCTGCTGAATCGCCACAGCGTGCCCAATACGCGGATGCTGAGTGAAGCGGTGCGATAATTCTCAGGCACGGCTTCGAAGCGGCCGCTGGCGAGCCTTTCGGGTTTGCCGGCGGCCGCGTTGCGCTGCAGAGCCAAGGCGGCGCGGACCGGGCCGCGGAAATTCCTCGCCCGGCCCCGGAAAGAAAAAGGAATCTCGCTGTCAATGGGCCGTTGCGGCATGGCGCTTTCTCACGGTTCTCCCCCACAGCAGAATTCCTCGGGACTTCTCGCGGTATGATTCCTTGAGGACTCCCGGCCGGCGCCTTCTTTTTGGGGAGCGGCACGAATTTCGCAAGGGAATTTTATCGACGCGACCTGCCCTGGGCGAAACGCCGCGCACCGCTTATCCTAATGCAGCCGAAGCCAAGATGGTTGGATCGAAAGCGCTTTTGCCGGCGTTAGAATCGACCGTCTGCCCCGCCCTAACGCCAGAACGATGCCCCGCACAACTTCTACTTCGCCTAACAGTCTCAGCCTGGCTTTCATTGAAGGTCTGTACGCGGACTTCCTCCAGGATCCCGACTCGGTCGAACCGGAATGGCGCGACTATTTCGAGCGGCAGGCTGCCGCCGGCAACGGGACCGCGGCTTGGAAGCCGGGGCCTTCGTTTCGCAGCGCCAGCCTGTTCAATCCCCGCGGCGGACGCGCCGGTAACGGCAAGTCGGCCACGGCGACGGCCGTGTCGCAAGCCGCAGCGCTGCAAGATCGCGTCGACCAGTTGATTCGCGCCTACCGTGTGCGGGGCCACATGGCGGCCGAGACCAACCCGCTCGGCCTGCCTCGCGCTCGCCAGCCGGAACTCGACGTCGACTTCTACCGCATGACTGAAGCGGACCTGGATCGGCGTTTCTCGATCGATACCATTCCCGGCGGCGACACGCTGACGCTGCGCGAGATCATCGAGCATCTGCACAACACGTATTGCCGATCGATTGGCGTGCAGTTCATGCACATCGACGATCTGGACGTACGCCGCTGGCTGCAGGACCGGATGGAATCGACGCAGAACCGCCTGCAGCTCGGCCGGCAGGAACAACTGCGGATTTGGACGCGGCTGACCAACGCGGCGATCTTCGTAGAATTCATCCAGAAGAAGTTCATCGGCGCCAAGAGCTTTTCGCTGGAGGGCGCTGAGAGCCTGATCCCGCTGCTGGATTTGGCGATTGAAAAGGCAGGCGACCAGGGGGTCGACGAGATTGTGTTGGGCATGGCCCACCGCGGCCGGCTCAACGTGCTGGCCAACATCATGGGCAAGACGCCGCAGGAGATCTTCCGCGAGTTCGAAGACGTCGATCCCGAGCTGCACATGGGCCACGGCGACGTCAAGTACCACTTGGGCTACAGCACCGACTGGCAAACCGTCGGCGGCCATAAGGTACACCTGTCTTTGTGCTTCAACCCCAGCCACCTGGAGTTCGTCAACCCGGTGGCGCTGGGCCGCATGCGCGCCAAGCAGGACCGCGCCGGCGACGTGCACCACGTGCGCGGGATGGTGCTGCTGATTCACGGCGATGCAGCCTTCGCCGGCGAAGGCGTGGTGCAAGAAACGCTGATGCTCAGCCAGTTGAAGGGCTATGCCACCGGCGGCACGATCCACGTGGTGGTCAACAACCAGATTGGCTTCACCGCCACGCCGGAAGAAGCGCACTCCAGCGTCTATGCCACCGACGTGGCCAAGATGCTGCAAATTCCCATCTTTCACGTCAACGGCGAGAGCCCCGAAGCCGTGGCTCAGGTGGTGCGCCTGGCGCTGGACTTCCGCCGCGCCTTCCAGCGCGACGTGGTGATCGACATGTACTGCTATCGCCGCCGCGGACACAACGAAGGCGACGAGCCTTCGTTCACGCAGCCGCTGTTGTACAAGGCGATCGACAAGCGCAAGAGCGTCCACGAAGGTTACCTCGAGCACCTGCTCAAGCTGGGCGGCGTGACGCGGGAAGAAGCCGATAAGATCGTCGCCGTCCGCCGCGAGCAGCTCGAACAGGAGCTGTCGGTGGCCCGCAGCAAAGACTACGTGCTCAAGAACCCGGCCCCGCCGCGAGTCTGGAGCGGTTACTACGGCGGCGTCGAGCCGCGGATTGATCCGCGCACCGGCGACATCGATCCGATGGCGGCGCTACTGGAGTTTCAGACCGGCGCCGACCGCAAGCGGCTGCAACGGCTGCTTGAATCGCAGACGCGGCTGCCGGCCGACTTTCACCCGCATCCGAAGATCGAACGCTGGCTGCAGACCCGCGCGGAAATGGCCCGCGGCGAGCGTCCGCTGGACTGGTCCGCCGCTGAGGCGCTGGCCTTCGCCACGCTGGCGACTGAAGGCGTGCCCGTCCGCTTGAGCGGGCAGGACAGCGCACGCGGCACCTTCAGTCATCGCCATGCCGTGCTGCACGACTATGAAAACGGCCGCACCTATGCGCCGCTGGCCAATCTGGACCCCGACCAGGCCCCGTTCGAAGTTTACAACAGCCCGCTCTCGGAAACCGGCGTGCTGGGCTTTGAGTACGGTTACAGCCTGGATTGTCCCGACGGGCTGGTGCTGTGGGAGGCGCAGTTCGGCGACTTTTGCAACGCCGCACAAGTGATCATCGACCAGTTCATCGCTTCGGCCGAGGACAAGTGGAACCGACTGAGCGGCCTGGTGCTGCTGCTGCCGCACGGGTTTGAAGGCATGGGCCCGGAGCATTCGCATGCCCGGCTGGAGCGTTTTCTCTCGCTGGCGGCGCAAGACAACATCCAAGTAGTCAACGCCAGCACGCCGGCGCAGTATTTTCACTGCCTGCGGCGGCAGGTGAAGCGTTGCTGGCGCAAGCCGCTGGTGATCATGACGCCCAAGAGTCTGCTGCGCCTGCCGTCGGCCGTCTCCTCGCTCGACGAGTGCGCCGTCGGCGCTTTCCAGCGGATCATCCCCGACGCCAGCGTGGCGGATAACAAAGCGGAGCGCGTGTTGCTTTGCTCGGGCAAAATTTATTATGAACTGGCGCATCAGCGAGAGAAGCTGGGCCGCTGCGACGTGGCCATCCTTCGCCTCGAGCAACTCTATCCGCTGCATGCCGAAACGTTGGACGCCGCGCTGGCGCCCTTTGCCGACGGAACGCCCGTCTACTGGGTGCAGGAAGAGCCTGAGAACATGGGCGCGTGGACTTATCTCCGCGTGCGTTTCGGCGAGCGACTGCTGGGGCGGTTGCCGTTTGCCGGCGTGTATCGCCCGGCGGCGACCAGTCCCGCCACCGGTTCGGCCAGCAGTCATCGCTTGGAGCAGCAAGCCTTGCTGGCTCGTGCGTTTGAATAAAGGACAAGGCGAACGGCAAGCTCGGAGCGAGCGGCGCGCCGCCTCCCGCTTCGCAAATCGGCCGCTCGGGTCCTGAGTTGATATCTCTCATTCCATTTGAAATTCGTTTGGGAAAAGCCAAAGCAATCATGGCCATCGAACTGAAAGTGCCTACTGTCGGCGAGTCGATCACGGAAGTACAAATCGGCCAGTGGCTCAAGGCCGAAGGAGACTGGGCGGACAAGGACCAGCCGCTCGTCGAGATCGAATCGGACAAGGCCACCGTCGAGCTGCCGGCGCCGCAGGCGGGCAAGGTGACCAAGGTGCTCAAGCGCAAGGGCGAAAGCGCCTCGGTCGGCGAAGTGATCGGCTACCTGGAAGAATCGGCCCGGCCGGCGTCGGACGGCGCCTCTGGTGAAGCGGCGCCGAAAGCGACCTCGCCGGCGCCCGCCGAGCCGGCAAAAGCGCCGGAAGAAACGCGCGTCATGCCGGCCGCGGCTCGAGCACTGGCGCAGAGAGGTTTGCCGGCCGGCGAAGTCGAGCCTTCGGGCCCCGGCGGCCGGTTGCTCAAGGAAGACGTGCAGCGGCACGTCGCTCGTCCGCATGCGGCGGCGCCCGTTGCCCCGGCCCGCGTCGAGTTGCCGACGCCGTTGGTCGCCAGCGGGCCGGCCGAGGAAGAGGTCGTACCGATGAGCCCCTTGCGGCGTCGGGTGGCGGAACGGCTCGTCGAGGCGCAGCAGACGGCGGCGCTGCTGACGACCTTTAACGAGGTCGACATGGCGGCCGTGATGGCGTTGCGGCAGCAACACAAGGAAAGCTTCCAGCGGAAGCACGGCGTGAAGCTCGGCTTCATGTCGTTCTTCGTCAAGGCGGTGATCGAGTCGCTCAAGCAGACGCCGCAGATCAACGCGGAGATTCGCGGCACGGACATCGTTTACCACAACTATTTTGATATCGGCATCGCCATTGGCGGCGGCAAAGGGCTGGTGGTCCCCGTGCTCCGCGGCGCCGACCGGATGAGCTTTGCCGAAATCGAACTGACGATCGAGGATTTCGGTCGTCGCGCACGCGAGAACAAGATCAAGATTGAGGAGCTGCACGGCGGCACGTTCACCATTTCCAACGGCGGCATCTACGGCTCGCTCCTGTCCACGCCGATCATCAATCCGCCGCAAAGCGGCATTCTTGGCATGCATGCCATCCAGGAGCGGCCCGTCGCTCGCGAGGGGCAGGTCGTCATCCGCCCGATGATGTATCTGGCCTTGACCTACGACCACCGCATTGTGGACGGGCGCGAAGCCGTCCTGTTCCTGCGGCACATCAAAGAACTGGTCGAAGAACCGTCGCGCATGCTGCTCGAAGTCTGATAACCGCCAGCCGCGATGGAAAGCCCCGCGGCCTGCCGCGCGGAATAGGGGCTGCGCCGTTCAGCCTATTCTTCCTCAATTTCGCCTGCGCAACAGCCGATCTCATCGATAAGCCTTTCTTCTCCGCCCACGATGGGTCGATGCGATATGCCGCGTTCTACTGGTCGATCGCCTTCAGTTCGCCAGCGCCGCGCAGGCGCCCTGCCGGAAGGTTCGACCAAACAGCTCGGCCCCTGGCGGCTGACGCGACTGGCAGGCGAGGGCAACCTGTGCCGAGTTTACCAGGCAAGTCCGGCGGATGCGCCGGCCGACCGGCCGGCGAGCTACGCGCTGAAAGTGCTGAAGGAAGAGTGGCAGGAAGACCTCGCGGCGGCAGAGTTGATGCGCCGCGAGGCGATCGTCGGGCGTAAGATCTCGCATCCGCACTTGATCTCGGTGCTTTCGGCCCACGTCGGCGCCGCGCCGTACTTTGTCGTCATGCCGTGGCTGACGGGAGAAACCTTGGCCGAGCGATTGGCTCGCGGCGAACGTCCTGCCGTGCCGGTCGCCTTGTGGTTCGTGCGGCAAGCGGCCGAAGCGCTCGACGCGCTGCACGGCGCGGGTTGGATGCACGCCGACGTCAAGCCAGGCAATATCTTCCTGGCGGCAGACGGCCATGCCACGTTGTTGGATCTCGGGTTCGCCCGGCAGCCGGAAGAAAGCGGCTCGGCGGTCGACCGTTGCGTGTGCGGCACAATCCACTACATCGCTCCGGAGATGGTGACTTCGGCGTTGCGGCCCGACATCCGCAGCGACATCTACAGTCTGGGCGTCACGCTTTACGAACTTCTTTCCGGACGGCTCCCGTTTGTCGGCGCCGATCTGTCGACGCTAGCCGAGCAACATCGCCAGGCTGAGCCGCCGGAGCTCCGGTCGCTGGTTCCCCAGTTGTCGCCCGGCGTTTCGCAACTCGTTCATCGCATGCTGTCCAAAGAGCCCCTCCGACGCCCGCAGACGCCGCGCGAGCTGATTGACCGCCTGGCGGCGCTCGAGGTCGAAACCTTCGCCGAGCGGCCGTAAAGCCATTTGCCGGCGCGGCTGATTCCCGCGGCGCGTCGGTCTTCGCCCGAGGCGGTCGTCCCTGGGCGTGAACCCAGGTGTGCTGAATCGCCCAGGTCTGCACGCTCTGTAATTCGCAATGGCGGCGCCACAAGCCGTTGCTCGGCGGCAAGCACGGGCGAGCGAGGCCCGCCGCAAGACGCCAACTCCAGCCGTTTTTAGCGATTTGGTCATTTGGCGCGGCAGGCGGGCAGCTCAGGCCGAGCCTCGAATTTCTCATTTGGTATGCGACATGCTCCTGAAAGCCTTGTTGCCGTCCGTAATGATCGGCGCATCTTGGGAGGCGCAGCGATGAGCGTTGATTTGAGTACGACCTACCTGGGTTTGAAGCTGCGAAATCCGCTGGTGATTTCCGCCAGTCCGATTTCGACGCAATTGTATTCGTTGCAACGGCTGGAAGATGCCGGCGCCGCGGCCGCGGTGATGGCCTCGTTGTTCCAGGAGCAGATCGAAGCCGAAGGCCTGCGGCCTCATACTTCGCCGCCGCCGGGAAGCTGCTCGGCGACCGAGCTGTTCAGCTATCGCGATATGTACGATTACAATGCCGGCCCCGATGCTTATCTGCGGCACCTGGAGTCGGCCAAGCGCACGCTGGAGATTCCGATCATCGCCAGTCTCAATGGCACCTATCCGGGCGAGTGGATTCGTACGGCTTCGCTGATGCAAGAGGCGGGCGCCGACGCATTGGAACTGAATGTTTACTATCTGCCGACCCGTCCGGAGCAAACGGCCGAAACCGTGGAGAACGTCTATCTCGACCTGGTCGCCGCCGTCCGCGCCGCCGTCACCGTCCCGCTGGCGGTGAAGATTGGTCCGTTCTTCAGTTCGCTGCCCAACATGGCGCAGCGGCTGGTGCAGGCCGGCGCGGACGGGCTGGTGATGTTCAACCGCTTCCTGCAGCCCGACATCGATCTCGACACGCTGGAAGTCTCGCCCAACCTGGTGCTGAGCAGCCGCGACGAATTACGTCTGCCGCTGCGCTGGATTGCGATTCTGCGGGAGCAACTGCAAGACGTCTCGCTGGCGGCGACCAGCGGGATCCACTTTGCGGAAGACGCGTTGAAGCTGATTTTCGCCGGCGCCGACGCGGCCATGCTGGCCTCGGCCTTGATTCGCAACGGCCCCGACCATCTCCGCACCATGCTGGCCGAAATTGCCTGGTGGATGGAGCACAAGCATTTCGCTTCCGTCGAACAGATCAAGGGCTGTCTGAGCCAGCACCGCAGCCCCAACCCCGGCGCCTTCGAACGCGTGAACTACATGCGCGCCGTGACGTCGCTGTCGACCGAAGGGGATTGAGGTTGGCGCTCATCCATTAGCCAGGTTCAATCTCGCCGCCACGGCGTCCGGGGCGCCGGAATAGTCGAGCGCGAAGCCGCGGCGTTTGAAAATAGACAGCATGCGAGTGTTGGCCGGCGAGGTCTCGGCAAAGACTTTGCGGATCTTCCAGTCGCGGGCGATTTCCAGGCAATAATCGGTCAGCAGGCTGCCCAGGCCGCGGTTCTGCCACGGGTCGGCCACCAGTACGGCGTACTCGGCTTCCAGATGGTCCGGATCGGCGGCCAAGCGCACTACCCCTGCCAGACGTTTCTTTCCTTCGTGCTCTAACTCGGCCACGATGGCCAGTTCGCGGTCGTAATCGAGAAAGCAGAACCTCGTCGCCATCTCGTGCGTCGTTTGCTTGAGCATGTAACGAAATCGCGATGAGATCGTCTCCGGCGAGCAGCACGCCAACAGCTCGTGCCACAGCGGTTCGTCCTCAGGCTTGATCGGACGCATCAACACGCGCGTGCCGTCAGGTAGCGCCGTTTGACGCACGTATTCCTCAGGGTAAGGACGGATTGCCAGGTGCGAGAACGGACGCACCGGCCGGCCGATCCGTTCGCGGTCGACGACGATTCTGGCATCGAGCGCCAACACCCGCTCAGGCGTGGCCAGCAGCGGATTAATGTCGAACTCGACGATCTCCGGAAAGTCGGCCGCCAGGTATGACAGCCGCATCAAGATTTCCACCAGGCGGTCGACTTGCACCGCAGGCCGGCCGCGATAACCGTTCATCAGCGGCCAGGAACGCAACGACTCGAGCATGCCGCGAGCCAGGCGCTCGTTGAGCGGCGGCAGCCCCAAGGCGCGGTCCTGAAACAATTCCGCCGCCACGCCGCCCATGCCGGCCAGCAGCACGGCGCCGAATACCGGGTCTTGCTTGGCTCCGACGATCAATTCCACGCCGTCGGCCGCCACAACCATCGGCTGCACCGTGACTCCTTCGATCCGCGCCTCGGGCCGCTTCTGCTTTGCAGACTTGACCATGCGGCTGAAGGCCGCTTCCACCTCGGCGTCGCCTGCCAGGTTCAACGCCACCCCGCCGACGTCCGTCTTGTGCGTGATGTCGGGCGAAGCGATCTTCAACACCACCGGGTAGCCAATGTCGCGGGCGACCGCCACGGCTTCGGCAGGCGTGGCCGCCGGTATGGGGCGCGTGACCGGAATGCCGTAGGCTTCAAGCAGGTTTTTTGAGTCTTCTTCGGAAAGGATTGGCTGCTCTTTGGCGGCCAACTTGTCAAACTGGCTCCGCGCGGCGCTGCGGTCGACTTTGAAGGTCAGCGGCACGTCGCGCGGCGTCTCGTAGAGCGTTTCCAGGTTGCGGGCGTAACTGACCAGGTACATGAACGAACGCACGGCGTGCTCGGGCGTTTGATAGGTCGGCACGCCGAACCGATTGAGGATTTGTACGCCTTCATGCACCATCTTTCCGCCCATCCAGACGGCCAGCACCGGCTTTTGCGAGCGCGCCGCCGCTTCGGCCACCGCCTTGGCCGCAGCCGTCGGATCGGTCATGGCTTGCGGAGTGAGAATGGTCATCACGGCGTCAATCGTCGGCTCGGCCAACAGGCACTCAAGCGCCTGGCCGAAGCGCTCGGGAGGCGCGTCTCCCAGGATGTCGACCGGGTTGCCGTGCGACCAGTAGGCAGGCAGCACGGAGTCAAGCCTGGCGATTAGAGCATCGGGCAGCGCGGCGAGCATGCCGTGCCGGTCCAACAGCGCGTCAGTCGCCATCACGCCGGGCCCGCCGGCATTGGTGACAATGGCCAGCCGAGGTCCCTTGGGAATGCGTTTGCGGCCCAACAGTTCGGCGCAGTCGAACAGGTCGTCGACCTCGGTGACGCGCACGGCGCCGGCTCGCTGGAAGGCGGCGTCGTACACGGCGTCGACGCCCGCCATGGCCCCGGTGTGCGAGGCGGCCGCCTTGGCCGACTGGGCAAAGCGGCCCGCCTTGTAGACCACGATCGGTTTGCGGCGGGCAAAGGCCCGAGCCGCCGACATGAACTGCCGCGCTTCGGTGATCGACTCGACGTACAGCACGATCGATTCGGTGCTCGGATCGGCGCCGAAGTAATCGATCAAGTCGCCCACGCCGACGTCGAGCATGTTGCCGATCGAGACGAAATGCGAAAAGCCAATCTCTTCTTCGAGCGCCCAATCCAGCACCGAAGTGCACAAGGCGCCCGATTGCGAGAGGAAGGCCACGTGCCCCGGCTGGGGAGTGGCGGCGGCAAAGCTGGCATTCAACCCCGTAGCGGGCACGATCACGCCCAGGCAATTCGGGCCGATGATGCGGAAGCCGTCGAACCTGGCGGCTTCTTCGCGAACTTGTCGTTCCAGCGCCCGGCCTTCTTCGCCCACTTCGCGAAAGCCGGCGGAAATGATGACGGCCCCGCGAGTGCCGGCTTCGCCGCACTGGCGAATGACTTGCGGCGCCGTCGCGGCGGGCGTACAGATCACCGCCAGGTCGACCGGATGGGGCAAGTCCGCCACGCTGGCATAAGCCTGGATGCCTTGCACGCTGTCTCGTTTGGCGTTGACCGGATAGACCACGCCCGCAAAACCGGCGGTGATCATATTGCGCAGCAGCGTGAAGCCGACCTTACCCTGCTGGTCGCTGGCGCCGACGATGGCCACGCGATGCGGCCGAAAGATCTTTTCCAGATTGCGAATGGCCACCGATGCTCTCCTCCTCAAAGCTATCAACCCGGCTGAGCGATTGCGATATTCGCGTGCCATTCACCTGGATGGCAGGCGAAGACGAAGCGAACCGCCCAATTCCCGTTTCCGTTCCTCGACCATGCGCTTTCGACAACGCGAAATGGGCAAGGCGCCAAGACGCACGCTGTCAGCGCCAGCCTAAGTCTTGTCGCCTTGCCAGCTCTTGGCTCGCGCTACCAATTCGCTTAATTCGGAGACCAGTAGAGCCATTTGACTCGGTTGCAGCAAGCGATCGGTATGTCGCTCGACGTGCACGGTCAGCCGTTCGATCTCTTTTGCCTGGGCGTGCAGCACGTTCAGCAACTTGCGCACCAGTTGGAGTCCCTACTCGCAGAGTTCCTTAGCGGCGGCGAGCAACGGGCAATGCCAAGGGCGCTTCGAACATAGATGCCGCACGATTCGTGCGGATTGGCGCGCTTGCTGTGCGGTGGCTCAGCCTCAAACGACTTGGTGATAGGGAACTTCGGCGGGCATGACGCGATCTGGCTCACTCTGGCATTCAATGTGCTCATCAGATCAGCCGCGGCGGGTGCGTTCGAACTTTATGAACAGCGCGAACCGACCTGCGGCAAGTCGCTTTGATAAGAACCGGAGATCCAAGGTCAATCGCGTGCGTAATAAAGATAGAGGGCAGGGAAAAATGCCGGCTGTGGCAGGGTTGAAAGGCCGAGGCGGTCTTCCAACGGCTGAACGAAGCTTTTTGCGGGGGGAGGCGGTACGACAACGCAACGATATAGCCGAAGGGAGCCTCGCGAGCGGAGAGCCGAGCTTCGCTCTTACGTGGCGAGAACCCGATAGAAAGAGGCGGCGGTTCTCGCATCCTGACATTGGGGAAATGGCGACTCGCACGCTCACGAGGCTCGGGATGGTGGAAAGCCGCGAATTACGCGGCTTTCTTCGTTGTTGCATCGCGGCCTATTCTCGCCTGACGCTGGTTGTGAGAACGGGTTGGCGGTTGGATGGGAGGCATAAGCCATGACGGCGAGCCCCGTTGCTGCTCAGTTCGATCAAGTGCAGCGGCCGCCGGTCGCGCCGCTGCGGCCGCCAAGCTTGTTGGCAATTCAAACGCTCGTTTGTCTCTGCTGTCTGCTGCTGGGCTGGTCGTTCAGCGGTTCTTCTTTTGCGACTTGGGCCTACGTCGCCGCTTATGCGGCGGGCGGCGCCGCCACGCTGGCGGCGGCGGCCCGAACGCTTGCGAGCGGGCAAGTCGGCATCGATCTGCTGATGTTGCTGGCCGCACTGGGCGCCGCGGTCATCGGCGACTGGGTTGAAGGCGGCGTGTTGCTGTTTCTGTTTTCGCTCAGCAACACGCTCGAAGCGTATGCCACGTATCGTACCAGGCGCTCGATCGAATCGTTGATGCAATTGCGGCCCAGCGAGGCCAGCGTGGTTCGCGACGGCGAGGAGTTGCGCGTCGGCATCGCAACGCTTGAGATCGGCGACGTCATCCGGCTGCGACCCGGAGAACGGGTGGCGGTTGACGGCGAGGTGATCGAGGGCGAAACCTGGATTGATGAAGCGACGATTACCGGCGAGAGCGAGCCGGTCTACAAACCGGTCGAATCGTCGGTGTTCGCCGGCACGATGAACGGCCGGGGCAGCGTATTGGTGCGAATGACTCGAGCGGCCAGCGACACGGCGCTCGAACGCATCGTGCGAATGGTGCAAGAGGCCCAGGCGAAGAAAGATCCGACGCAGCGTTTTGTCGAAGCCTGGCAGCAGCCTTACGTCCTGGCCGTGCTGTTGGGCGCCGCGGCCACGTTCGCCGGCGCCTGGCTGTTGCACACCAAGGATATCGAAGACGCCTTCTATCATGCCATGGTGCTGCTGGTGGTGGCCTCGCCGTGCGCCGTGGTGATCGGAGCGCCGGCGGTCATCCTTTCCGCGATTGCTCGCGCCGCGCGGCATGGCGTGTTGTTTAAAGGGGGCCGTTACCTGGAGCTGCTCGGCGGCGTGGACGTCGTAGCTTTTGACAAGACCGGCACCATCACGCAGGGCCGGCCGACGGTCGCCGAGATCTGGACTCCGCCGGGCGTCGCCGCAGAAACGTTACTGCGCCTGGCGGCCGCCGTGGAACAGCGCAGCGAACATCACCTGGCGGAAGCAGTGCTCGAAGAGGCGGAACGCCGCGGTCTGGATCTGCCCGCCGTCACCGAGTTCGAGAGTCACATGGGCGCCGGCGTACACGGTCACGTCGACAGGGCGTGGGTCGGCGTAGGACGCGAGACTCTGTTTGAAACGCACGAGGTCGCCATTCCGGAAACAGTCAGACAGGCTGCAGATCGGTTGAGAAACGATGGGCAAACCGTGCTGTTGGTCGTCGCGCCGCAAGAGAACGTTTGCGGCGTGCTGGCGCTCAGCGATTTGCCGCGGGCCAATGCGGCCGATGCGCTTGCCAGCTTGAAGCGCCTGGGCGTCCGATCGAACATCATCCTGACCGGCGATCACGAGCGCGTGGCCCAGAGCATTGCCCGGCAAGTCGGCGCCGACGAAGTTTGCGCCGGACTGTTGCCCGACGAAAAGGTGCTGCGATTGCGGCGCCTGCTCGACAGCGGCAAAAAACTGGCCATGGTGGGCGACGGCGTGAACGATGCCCCGGCGCTGGCGACGGCTCAGGTGGGCATAGCCATGGGAGGCGCCGGAACCGACGTGGCGCTGGAGGTCGCCGACGTCGTGCTGATGAGCGACGATCTCAAGGCGCTGGCCTTCGCCGTCTGGATCAGCCGCCGGGCCCGGCGGAGAATTCGCCAGAACCTGGCGTTCGCCGCGGGCGTGATCGGTTTGCTGATCCTGCTCAGCTTCATGAACCTGCCGTTGTGGGCCGGCGTTCTGGGGCACGAAGGCAGCACCGTGCTGGTCGTGCTCAACGGCTTGCGGCTGCTGGTCGAATCGCCCCGGTCGCTCTGACGTTCACTCAAGCGGCCACTGCTTGCCGAGCGTCGCTTGCTGGAACTCTGTCACCTTGCGAATGCCGCCGCGTGCCAGCTTGACCAGCGCGTTGAGCTCCTGCTCGCTGAACGTCGCTTCTTCGCCCGTGCCTTGCACTTCGACGAACTTTCCTGCGCCGGTCATGACCACGTTCATATCGACGGACGCGGCGAAATCCTCCTGGTAGTCAAGGTCCAGCACGGCTTTGCCGTCGACCAGGCCGACGCTGATTGCCGCGACGCTGTCTCGCAACGGCTGGCGGCCGCCGAGCAGCGCCTTGATGGAATGCAAGGCGTCGACCAGTGCGACGAAGGCCCCGGTAATGCTGGCGGTGCGCGTGCCGCCGTCGGCCTCCAGCACGTCGCAGTCGACGGTAATCGCCCGTTCGCCGAGCGCTTCCAGATCGACGACGGCGCGCAGGCTGCGGCCGATCAGTCGCTGGATCTCCGTCGTGCGCCCGTCGATCTTTCCGCCGCGATCACGCGACTTTCTTGGGCTGGTGCTGCCCGGCAGCATGTTGTACTCGGCCGTGACCCAGCCGCGGCCCTGGCCTTTCATCCACGGCGGAACTTGTTCTTCCACGCTGGCCGTGCAGAGCACCGTCGTACGGCCCGCTTGGATCAGCACGCTGCCGGGCGCGGCGCGGGTATAGCGGCGCTTGAATTTCAAAGGTCGAAGTTCATCCAGCCGGCGGCCGTCATGTCGCATCGTTTGCAGTTTCCCGTTCGGTTCAAAGAAGTCGTTCGTGTTACGCGCCCGCCTCGCTGCTTGCCCAACGGCGGCAGGCGCCGTCCGGTTCTGTCAACCGCCAACGCTCGGTTGAGGATGCGGGCGCGGCAGCGAGCGCGTTCGTCCGGAGGATGGTTAGCGGCCGTCGGCCACGTCAGACGTCCGCTCATCCGCGCGGTTTCCGCCGATCATACCAGAACAGCGCGGTCAGCGTTTTGGCGTCTTGAATGCGGCCGTCTTCGGCCATAGCCAGGGCTTCGGACCAGGGGACGAGCCAGGTTTCAATCTGCTCGCCCGGTTCCAGTCGGGCCGGTCCCGGCTTCAAACCGGTCGCTAAGTAGACGTGCATTCGCTCGTTGAGAATGCCAGGGGACATGAAAAACTGGCACAGCGGCTCAATCGTTTCGGCCTGGTAGCCGGTCTCCTCTTCCAATTCTCGCCGCGCGGTCGCCTGCGGGGGTTCAGGCGGTTCCAGCGTGCCAGCGGGCAATTCGATGAGCGTCTGGCCGACCGCCGTCCGGAAATTGCGGATCAGGCACACTCGCCCGTCGTCCAGCAGGGGGAGAATCACCACGGCGCCCGGATGCTGGACGGTTTCACGGACATGGGCGCGCCCGTCCGCCAACGTAAATCGTTGCCGGACCACGGAAAAACGCGGTGTCTCAAGTAGGATTTCCGGGTCTTCCATAGGACGCTGCCGCTCCGCATGATTGCCCGCGTTTCGAAGGAATGATAAGATAACTCGGTCCGCACTGTGCATCCAGCATGTCGGCAACCGTACCGCAGTCAGATAAACGCCATGCGCGATTTATTGACCTGGAACATTTCACTGGGACGTTGGGCCGGCGTGCAGGTTCGTCTGCACGTCTTCTTCGTGCTATTTGCCGTCGTGGCCCTGCACCTGGCCTCGAAAGCTCCAACTCCGCAGCCTTTGTATGGCGCCGCGGCCTGTCTGGGACTGCTGCTGGCGAGCGTGCTGGCGCACGAGGCGGGACATTGCTTTCTGGCCCGCCGATTGGGCGGGCATGCCGACCAGATCGTAATCTGGCCCTTTGGCGGGCTGGTGAATGTCAATGTGCCGCACGAGCCTCAGAATGAGTTGGCGGTGGCGCTTGCTGGGCCGCTGGTCAATCTGGCGGTCTGCCTGGTTACGGCGCCGTGGCTGCTGATCGTTTACCGTGAGCCGATGCTGCCGCTGTTGAACCCGCTGACGCCGCCCATCGGAGAAGAAGCCGTTTTGAGTTGGCAGGCCGGCTTGATGTGGGCTTTCTGGATCAACTGGTTGTTGGCGCTAGTCAACCTGCTGCCGGCCTATCCGTTGGACGGCGGGCGCGTGCTGCGTTCGTTGCTGTGGGCGACCACGCGGTACAGCTTCCGCGATAGCGCGGCTGTGGCCGCACGGGTCGCCAAGTTCACGGCCCTCGCTTTGTGGCTTGCCGCCTGGCTGGTGAATGGGGATCCGGAGTACGCCTTTGCGGCGCTGCCGCTGGCATTGATTGGCGTGTTGCTGTTCTTCGGGGCAAGACAGGAAACGGAGCGCCTTTCCGAGCAGGAAACGGAAGACGCCTTTTTCGGCTACGACTTTTCCCAAGGCTACACCAGCCTGGAAAAAACGCTGGCGCCGCCCCGCAGTCCGCGGCCGGGCATGTTCAAAAAATGGCTGGCCGAACGTCGCGCCGCCCGGTTGCTTCGCCAGCAGCAATTGGAGGCCGAAGAAGAACGGCGCGTCGACGACGTACTGGCCCGGTTGCACGAAAGCGGGCCGCACTCGTTGAGCGACGACGATCGTGCCTTGCTCGATCGCGTTAGCGCCCGCTACCGCAATCGGCCGCGAAGCTGAGCTTGCCGCCCCACGCGTTCTTCCGCAGGTTCACTGCCGCCCATCCGGTCTGGACTCACCGTTCGCTGAGCCCCCCTTGCGGTTCGTATTTCTCCGATGCTAGTTCGCCCCAAAGGCGGGGGGAAGCGGGCTTTTTTGACGCCGCGGCCCTAACTTGGGGGCGTTGTGCGCCGTATAACCGGCGCCCTCGCCGGCGGCGATCGCAAGATCTTACGCAAACTTTGGCGCTGTGCCTGGGGTGACGTAGGTTTTTTAACAACGGAGTAGGTGACCGCAAAATCGACGAATGAGCGGAAGTTGGACGTTGAGGGGTATTGAGCCTGGTTTCTTTCAGGTCGCGAGTGTTATGGCTTCGAGTACGGCATTGGGTTCCCTGATAATCTCCGTTCCTGCTGCATCGGGGCTGTCCGGGCGGGAAGCTTCGGCTCGGATCGAAGCTCGGGTGGAGTCCTTGCGCTGCTGGTTCGCTGCGGAGTTTTCCTTGCTCGACGGCGAGACGGGCGAACTGTTGAGGCAGGCCGCCGAACATGCCCGGATGGACTGGACGGTGCGCGCCGAACTCGCCCGCGAAGTGGCCCGGCGAGGTCAGGCTGAATTTATTGAAGAAGAAGAACCCTGGCTGCTGCTGGCGCTGCCGGTCGGCGACCGATGCGAAGAGCGGTTGGTGGCCGTCGCCGGCTTCTTGACGCGTTCTCCGGCCGGCGACGAAGATTACGCCCAAGTCGCTCGAATTCTCGGCATGCAGCAGGACGAGGCCGTTGCCTGGGCGCAGCGGCAGACTCCGGTGAATGCCGAGTTCCTGCGTCGCATGGCCGAACTGGCCTCGGCAAAGCTGGCGGCGGATCAAGACGTCGAACAACTCGAAGGCGAAGTCGAAAAGCTCTCTGTCCATCTCGGCTCGACCTTCGAGGAAATCAGCCTGCTCTATCGGCTGACCCAGAACCTCAAGCTCTCCAGCAATGATGAAGAGCTCGGCCAGCACGCACTCGAGTGGTTGGCCGAGGTGGTGCCCGCCGAAGGGCTGGCGCTGCAATTCACTCCGCACGCCGATCGAGAACTGATCACGGCCGACTCGCGCTCCGAGCCGGTATTGCTTACCTACGGCGAATGCCCGCTGGACGTAGAGGGCTTCAGCCGCATTGTCGCGGAACTGGGGTTGAACGTTTCCAATCGACCGCTGGTCGTCAATCGCCACGAAGACGACGTGTCGCGCTGGGACGCGCCCGGCATTCGGCAGTTGGTGATCGTGCCGGTTGCTGAAGGCGAACGGCTGTTCGGCTGGCTGGCGGCCTTCAACCACACGCGAAACGCCGAGTTCGGTTCGGCGGGCGAGTTCGGTTCGGCCGAGGCCAGCTTGCTCAGCTCGGTCGGCACGATGCTGGGCATTCACAGCGGCAACATTGATCTTTATCGTCAGCAGGCGGAACTGCTCGCCGGAGTGGTGCGGGCCATGACTTCCGCCATCGACGCCAAAGATCCTTACACCCGCGGCCACAGCGACCGCGTGGCGCGCGTCGCCGTCCGGTTGGCGCAAGAGCTCGGCTGCGACGCCGAAACGCTGCACACGATTTACTTCTCCGGCCTGCTGCACGATATCGGCAAGATCGGCATCAACGACGAGGTGCTGCGCAAGCCCGGCAAGCTGAGCGACGACGAATTTGAGCACATCAAGACCCACGTCGAAATCGGCTACCGCATCCTGGTCGACTTGCGGAAGATGTCGCACATGCTGCCGGTCGTGTTGCATCACCACGAGTCGTGGGACGGCAGAGGATATCCTCACGGCCTGGCCGGAACGGAAATTCCCTTCCTGGCGCGCATCGTCGCCGTGGCCGACGCTTACGACGCCATGGCCAGCGATCGTCCTTACCGCGCCGGCATGGAGGACGAAAAGCTGGATTCCATCATCCGCTCCGGGGCCGGACGGCAGTGGGATCCGGACGTGGTCGAGGCCTTCTTCCGCGCTCGCGACGACATCCGCGCCATTTCCGGCCGAGGCTTGCGGCAGCCTGAGCTGAACGACGTCAACTGGACGTAACGCGGCAGCCTGGCCGAACGCGTTTCTCGTCCGGTCGTGGAATAAACCTCTCGCGTGCGATACCATCGCAGCATGGCGAGAGAGGAACACGACCGCGAAGATCTGCTGGCGGAAGCCACCGCCTTGACCGAACGGGCGGAGCTGCAAGTCGAAGGCTTCGCGGCGCCCATCGTGATCGGTTTTCGCTCGCAAGGCGCCGCCAGTTTCTACTTTGGCGCCGATCCGGCGTACCACTTCAACTCCCGCGGCCGGCTGCGGCGCGCCTTCGTGCAGGGTTTGCTCTACAAGGCCGAACGCGGGCGGTTGGTTTCGCTCGACCGGCGCCGGGCCGCAGGCCAGGTGCAACTCCTTCGTCACGAGCTCGACGCCGCTGAGTCGGATCGTTTTCTTGAAGCAGCCCGCCAGCGCCTGATCGCCTTGCGAGACAAGCTGAACCGCCGCCAGTTCCAAACGGTCGGCCAGCATCCCCCACAAACTGACGTGATCGGCCGTGCGCAAGCGTGGTTGTCTCGTCATGTCGACCTTCTCCAAACGGCCGATTCCGCGAGAGTGGAATAGGACGAAGGCCCGACGCGAAGATCGGGCCTCTCGCGCCGCTCGGCGATACGCTCGACCGTACGGAATCTGCGGCGAACGAAAGATTTCACCGGCTTACTTTCCCTGCTTCACCGCTGCGACCTTCTGGCCGCCAAGCAACGAACCGAGCCCTCGCATGGTCGGCAGGTTTTGGGCGCCGGCGGAATAACCGACGGCCACGATCGACGCGCCTTGCGGGTTGTTCAGGGCCGCTTGCGCCGGCTGGCGGTATTGCGGCGGCACGACGTACTGCGGCAAGCCTTGGTCCTGGTTGAAGCAAACCGTCGCGCGGTCGTAACCGGCCTGGAACTCTTGCTGCGCCGAAAAGTCGCGGTTGACGATCGCTTGCTGCACCTCGCGAGGAATCGAGATTTCCATGTCGGCCCACCAGGCGCTCAAATCGGCCGTCTGCTGCAGGTCAACCAGGTACCATGACTTGAGCAACTCGCGAGCGGGCAGCGGCACGCGGGCGACGCCGGTGCCCAGCACGCGAAGCGAAGGCAGCATCCGCCGTGCATCCTGGGCGGTCAACGACATGATGAAACCGCCGACGTAGCTGCGGCGACGCGTGTTGCCCGCCTGGCCCAGCTTGTCGCCGACGTACAGCTTTTGATAGTCCATTTCGGGCACCGGAGGAAAGTAGCTGGGTTCCGCCACCGATGCCTGGATGGCCAACGCCAAGTCCGCCGGCGTCTTGACCAGCCGCAGATCGCACAAGCGCTCGGCATCGGGGATGCGCTTCAGCAGATCGAACATGCTTTGATCGACGAAGCAGGTGCAGGCTTTGCCGATGTACGGGCTGGCGCCCAGCCGGAGGTTCGGGTTTTCGCGGGTGAACTGCGCCGGGCGGCTGCGATAGAAGTCGTAGACGTCCGGCTTCCACGAAACCGAGAAATTCGTCGGATCGAACTGTTTGAGATCCTTCGAGCTGAGCGCGTTGCCCGGCGCCCGGTTGTCGAGCACTTCCTTGTTGGCGGCGACGATCATCAGCGGATAATGCGGCCTGACGCGGCTGCGGCGAACCACCTCGGCAATGTCTCGGGCGCTGCGCCAATCGCTGACGCCCAGGGCGAAGGCAACGTACTCCTTCAGGTTCTCCGGCGAGATTTCCGTCGGCTTGTCGAGCAGCAACTCGCCGGCTTTCTTGGCGGCGTTCTCATTGCCGCGGATGGCGCGGGTGTCTGCGTGCTGGATGCGATACGCGGCGTATTCGACGCTGGTTTGCGTGAAGCCGAAGCACGAGAAGTAGACGGCCAGGACCGATCCGCTGCTGTTGCCGGTGACGATCACCTGGTTGTCAGCCAGGGCCGGGACCGTTTCATAAGCTCGCTTCACGACTCCCGCGTCCCAAGCAAGGCTCGAGCCTTTGCCCTGGAACGAGAGCAACAGTTTCTTGTCCGCCAGCGTTTCGGCTTGCGGCGGTCGAGTTGAGCTGGCGAACTGCGCGCGTTCGGCGGCGGACGATACGGTGCAAAGCATCAGGCAGGCGACGAGCAGCGAGAAGCGTGTGACGTTCATGGCGAGGTTCCTATACGTTGGGCGTGTGAATGCGGTGGGGTTTGAGGCGGGAAGCGGGCGGGAAGTTAGCGGGCGGAAGTCTGCCGGGCGGCGACGCGGGGGGCGGCGGCGGCTTGCTTCGCGTCGAGCTTCATGGCCAGCGTGAACCAGCCTTGTTCCATGCTCAGTTGGCCGACGGCCAGCGGGGGCAGCGTGGCGAGCGACGGGTTGCTGGACAGGCCGGATGCGGCTCGGTCGATCAGGAAGCGAGTCAACGCGGACTGCAGCATTTCGACGCCTGACGCGCTGTCGGATTGCACGCTGATCGGCGCCGTACGAACCAGGGACACTTTGCCGTCGGCAAACTGCGGCTGATACGACGTGCGAACCGTCCAGACGCGGCCGTCAAACGTCATGCCGCCGCAAGAGAAGGCCTTCAATCGCAGCGCCACGTCCAGGCGGCCGTCGGCGATGCGGGCCTCGAGCGGCTGGTCGTCGGCGAAGGTGATCGTGGCGGGAATCTGAGCCTCCGGTTGCTCCTGAGCGGCGAACATGCCAAACGTTTCGAAGACCAGTTCGCGGAAGTCGCTGTCGCCGATCGTTTGACCCGCGATCCAGTTCTCTGAGTTGTTGACCGCAGATTCATGCACTTGCAGCAGCACGGCAGGGCTCGACGACCTTACGGCCGGGGCCGGCGTCTCGGCGCCGAACTGCGAGGCGGAAGCATAGTGGCCGAGCCACTGGATGCGCTGGGCGGTGGTGTTGATGTTGAGCGTCTTGGCCGGATGGGGACCGAGCAGGGCGAACACGCCAAACCGCTGCAATACGTCGTTTGCGTCGCGGACGATCTTGGCGCTGTGGCGTCGCATTTCGCCGTCGATCTTCTGCTGCGTGTCGCGAGCCGCTTGCTGATCGCTTTCGGCCTGATGATTCTGCGCGACTCGCATCACGAGCTTGCTGCCCAACCGGCGCACCAGCCGGCTGCGGGCGCTGACGCTGGCCGAATAGGGGACCGAATGGTGCTGCACGCGAACTTGTGGCGCCGAAGCGGTCAGTCCGCGTTCGGTCAGATAGGCCGTTTCCGTAGCATGAACGCCCGTATGGCCGACGGCCTGCAGCGTGACGCGGCCCTTGTTGGCGACGATGTTCGACTTGCCGGCGCCGATGAAGTGCAACCGCACCACGCCCGCTCGGGCGTTCGGCTCGAGCACCGGCGTCAAGCGGCCCTTGATCTGGCCCCGAACTCGTACGTGGGCGCCTTGCGACATGTCGTTGGAGACGAGCGGCTCTACGATCTCGCGAGCCAAAGCTTGTTGCAGGTAAGCGGCGGAGACGTGCATCCGATGGTTCGTGTGCGAGACCTCGCGGCGCAACCGCTGGCAGAGCGGCTCGGCCTGGCCTCGTTCTTCGAGCCAGCGGCAAATGGTCTGCAATTCGGCGCCCGTGGCCGCGTCGTGCGAACGACGGTAGGTTTCCCAGGCGGTTGCCAGGCGAGCGAGCTGCTGCACGTACTCGGCTTGGATCGTTTCCGCTTCCTGGGTGGCTCGCAGCCGCTGCCGGTAGACTCGCAACGTCGACTTCAGCGTCTCGAGTTCGGCCGCCTCGACCGGGTTTGAATGATGGCCCAGGTGGCGAGCCAACGAGTCGAGCCGGACCAGCTCGGCCGGGCCGGCGTCGAGCGACGCCAGCTCATCGAGACGCAACGTCGATTTCGCACTGCGGCCGTCGGGCCGGAGGTTCAACTTTTGATCGAGCGCCTGGCGGGCAGCATGCACCGCTCTGCCCGCAGCGGCCAACTCTTCCGCGGCCGGACGACGGAAACCGCTCTGAGCGCCGCGAACCGAGGCCGCGATCTCATCCTTAGGCGCCGGCGGCGGCGTGGGACGTGCGCCCAGCAGCGGTTCGGCCGCTCCGCCGAGACTTGCCAGTACCAAAAGCAACTTCCAGTTTTGTCGCATGACGATTCACCGCTAATTTGTGTGGCCCGTGAGTTCAAATTGCCTGTCAGGCCAAGCGTAGAAGCGGTCGCCGCGTTACAACACGTCGCGGACAGTGGGACGGCCGGTAGCTGTTCTCGCGACGTAAGTTATTTTCGCGTAATAGGATATGGCGTGTCTTGGTCGTGCGGAGAAACTCATGAAAATGCTGACGCGCTGCGAGATAGGCCGGAATTCAGCCAAGACGCCCAGACTATTGGGGCGCCTTCTCCAAAGCAACACGCCGCACTTGGCTGTGCCGCATGCCTTCCTCCTCCCACAGGGAGTCGAACCGGAAGGGGAAGATGGGCCGCCTTTGTCGGGGAACATTCACAGCAATCCGCGATGTTCCTTCGGGCTCGCCAGACAAAGTCCGCTGCGCTAGGCGCCGGCGCCGGCTCGGCGAAAGCCGTTGCGACCGGGCGGCGGAGCGGCCTTGGCCTTAGGGGGCGCGGCCAGCAGCCGGTAGTTGCCGGCGCCGAGCAAATCGTCAATCCGCGAACGCATCTCGGAGTTCAACTCCACTTTTACATCGTCGCAGTTGCAATACACCCGGCTGCCGTCAGCCAGAGAGAGCACCAGTTGAAACGCACAGTTGCCCGGATAACCGCGAATGATCTCGCGCAACATTTCTAACCCGCGCTCGCCGTGCTTGGTCTCGTCGATCTGCACGCGCATCCCCTTGGTGAACCGGGCCGGCAGCTCTTCCAGCGGAATCAGCTCGTTAACGATGAAGTTCGCTTCTTCGCTCCCCGGACGTTTGTCGATTACGCCGCGGGCCGCCAGCACGGCATCGGCCTGCACCAGGTGTCCGCAATTGGCGAACTCCTCGGGCCAGACGATCGTCCGCATGATGCCTTGCATGTCTTCCAGGTCGAACATCGCGTACTTGGTGTGCGTGCTGCCCGGCCGCGGGTTCTTGGTGTGCGAGAACTTGATCGAGGCGATCATGCCGCCAAGCATCACTTCCGTGCGGTGGGGCAAGGCCGTGGCGCCGACGGTGGTATGCGTGCAGTAAGTTTCCAGCGTCTTCTGGTACTCGGCCAGCGGATGGCTGGATAGATAAAAACCGAGCACTTCCTTTTCGCCGGCCAGCAGTTCGCGCTCGTCCCACTCGGCGAGATCCGGCAGCGCGGCTTGCGTCACGTCGGCCGGCTCGTCTTCCGCATCGTCGAACAGTCCCTTCTGGCCGCTGCGGCGATCAGCCAGAGCCGAGGCGCCGGCTTGCAGCGCCTTCTCCAGCACGGCGGTCCATTGCGACCGCTTGGCGCCGAAAACGTCGAAGGCGCCCGCTTTGATCAACGAGTCGATCGCCGTGCGGTTGACGCTCGACGGGTCGACCCGCTCGCAGAAGTCGAACAGATCGCGGAACGGACCGCCTTCGTTCCTGGCCGCCACAATCGCGTCGGCCGCCTGGCCGCCGCAGCCCTTGATGGCCGACAGTCCGAACACGATCTTGCCGTCGGTCACGATGAAATCGCCATAGCTGAGATTCACGTTCGGCGGTATGACCTCGATCTCCATCCGGCGGCAATCTTCCAGATGCTCGACCAGCGAGTCCTTCTTCTTGAAGTTGCGGCCCGAGATGTCGCCCGAGAGGAGCGCGGCCATAAACTCGACGGAGTAATGCGCCTTGAGATACGCCGTCATGTAAGCGATCAGGGCGTAAGCGGTCGAATGGCTCTTATTGAAGCCGTAGCCGGCGAACTTCTCGATCATGCCGAACAGGTCTTCGGCCTGTTTCTTGCTGATGCCCTTGGCGGTGGCGCCGGTGAGGAATTCCTCGCGGAACTTGGCGATCATCGGCAGCTTCTTTTTGCTGATCGCCTTGATGCAGGTATACGCGCTGGACAATTCGATGTCGCCCAGGCGGTTGAGGATCCGCATCACCTGCTCCTGGTAGACCATCACGCCGTTGGTCTCCTCCAGGATTTCCTTCATCACGTCGTGCAGGTACTCGGCGGCCTTGCGGCCGTGCTTGACCTGGATGTAGTCGTCGACCATACCGCCTTCCAGCGGACCGGGACGATAGAGGGCGTTGGTGGCGATGATGTCGCGGAAGTGGTCAGGCTTCATCCGCTGCAGCAGGTCGCGAATGCCGCCGCTTTCGAGCTGGAAAATGCCCTTGGTCTCGCCGCGGCAGAACATGCCGAGGACTTTCTTGTCGGTAAAATCGACCTTTTCGATGTCGATGTCGATACCCTTGATTTGCTTGACGAGGTCGACCGATCGCGTCAGGGTCGTCAGCGTGCGCAAGCCGAGGAAGTCCATCTTCAGCAGGCCGCACTTTTCGCTGATGGGGCC
>DASZUP010000619.1:0-4252 GCA_035547635.1 Pirellulales bacterium | reverse complement strand
CCCGCCGCGGGAGCCCACGGACTCAGAAAGGTGTACAAATTGCGCCGTCCTCCCTTCGAAGGGCCACATCCTGCTCCATTGGAAGCTAGCACACGTGTCGGGAGGATACCAGTACGGGAAGGCTCCCGTAAAGCGCTTTCGCTAATATTCTATGCGAGCCAAAGCTTTGGGCCAGTCGCTGACGCGCTTTCTGGCGAGAATCTGGCAACGCGGGCGCCGACGGTGTCGCGGCGCGCTCTTCCGGCGGGGGCAAGTGGCGGGCTCCCCCCAATCGTAGCGCCTTTACTACTTCAAAATCGGCGGCCGGCGGCGCCTCAGCGCGATGCGCCGCTCTTCATGCCGAGATCATCCGCTCCAGCGCGTTGCGACCCGGCTGTCTCGTCCGGAAGGCGCCGCTGGCATAGTATGTTTACCGCTGTCAAACTTGCCGCGCAAAGCCTGATCGCATTGGACCCCCGCTATGAACGCTTCGACCGTCACACTCTACACCCGCCAAGGCTGCCACCTTTGCGAAGACGCCAAGGCCGTGCTGGTTCGCCACGGGCTGTCCGTGGAGGAAGTCGACATCGACCAGGAGCCCGAATTGAAAGCTCGGTATCAGGAGTGCATTCCCGTCGTGGTGATTGACGGGGTGGAACGCTTTCGCGGACGCGTCAACGAGATGCTGTTGCGGCGGCTGCTCAGCCAGCGAGGTTAGTGGCGTGCGTCAGCTAGGCATATTCGCCAAGTTCTGGGCCCCTGGCCGGGTGAAGACGCGGCTCGCGACAACGCTTGGCGCCGAGCAGGCGGGGCAGCTCCATAAGGTTTTTGTCCAAACGCTGCTGGAGCGCCTTGCGCGGACGGGCGATCGTCGGACAATCGTTTATGCCCCAGCGGAGCAACTGGCGCCGTTCGCCGCCTTGGCGGGCGAAGCGTGGAATCTGGCGGCGCAAGCGGAGGGGGATCTCGGCCAACGAATGCGAAGCTGGTTCGAGAGTGCGTTCGCCGCCGGCGCCCGCAGCGCCGTGTTGATTGGTTCCGACAGTCCAACGCTGCCTTCGGCATTCATTGAATCTGCGTTTGAACTCCTCCGCGAGCACGACGTGGTGTTGGGACCGGCGGACGACGGCGGATACTATCTCGTTGGCGCCGCGCGACCGACGCCGCCGGTTTTTGAGGATATGGCTTGGAGCAAGCCCACCGTATGGGACGAGACGGTCGCGCGACTGCAGGCCGCCGATTGGCGTTACGCCGCCCTGCCCCGCTGGTACGATGTCGACCAGTGGGAGGATCTCCTGCGGTTGCACGCTGAGTTGGCGGCTGCGGATGCGAGCGACTCGGCGCTGGCGCGGCTCAAGCGGGCGGTGGCTCAGGCTGTAGACGCTCGACGATCGGCGGAACCGCCGCAATAATAACCCGCAGCATTTCAGTCCGCCGAACGATGAGCCTGGCGGAATCGGCGACGATTCTGCTCGGTGGGGGCGAACTCGACGGAATTCTCACGAGTTCCGTTACGGACTTACTTGAGGCGAGAGCACCTGAAAGGGGCGACTTGAGGGGAGAAGACGCGCATTGATGGCAGATGTTTTGATTGTCGGAGGCGGGGTGATTGGGCTCTCGCTGGCCTATGAGCTGGCCGGCGCTGGACTGAAGGTGCAAATTGTCGAGCGAGGAGAACCTGGACGAGAAGCGTCTTGGGCCGGGGCGGGCATCCTGCCGCCCGCGCAGGCCGCGCCGACAGACGATCCGTACGAGCGATTGCTGCAACTCAGCAATGAACTGCATCTGCATTGGTCCGCCGAATTGCGGGAGCAGACTGGCATTGACAATGGCCTGCGGCGCTGTGGCGGCGTGTACGTGGCGCGCGATGCGGCTGGAGACGTTGAGTTGCGCCAAGCGGCGGCCCGCTGGCAAGTGCAAGGCGTGGCATGCCAGCGACTCGATGCGGCTGAACTCGCGCGGCGCGAGCCCGCGCTCGAAGGAGGCGCCGCTTCTGCCAGGCTGCGCGCGGCCTGGTTGCTGCCTGACGAGATGCAGTTGCGAAACCCTCGGCATTTGAAAGCGTTGCTGGCCGGTTGTGCACAGCGCGGCGTTGAGGTGAAGGCGGGCGTGTCCGTAGAAGATTTTGAGACGCGAGCCGGACGCATCGAACGCGTTCTCACCAGCGGCGGTGCGCTAACGGCGGGGCAGGTTTGCTTGACCAGCGGACCCTGGACCAGGCTGTTGCTGTCGCGGTTGGGCCTGCACGTCGGTCTGAAGCCGATTCGCGGCCAGATCGTGTTGCTGAATGGTTCGCGGCCTGTACTGCGATCGATCGTCAATGAGGGGCCGCGTTATTTGGTGCCTCGTCCGGAAGGGCGGATCCTTGTCGGCTCGACCGAAGAAGACGCCGGCTTCGAGAAGTGCGCCACGGCGGCGGGTATTGCCGGGTTGCTGCAGTTCGCCTTGGAACTGGCGCCGGGGTTAACAGGGGCCCGCATCGAACAGTGCTGGGCGGGCCTTCGCCCGGCTACGGTTGATCGGCTGCCGTATCTGGGGCGTTTGCCGCCATGGGAAAACGCCTACGTCGCCGCAGGGCATTTCCGCAGCGGCTTGCAGCTTTCTTCAGGCACTGCCGCCGTCATGGGGCGTTTGATGCGGGGCCTGGAGCCCGGCGTTGATCTCAGCCCGTTTCGACCCGATCGCGGCTGATCCTGCATCGCCCGGCGAACGTCAAAGTTTTGCCGGCCGGAGCTTTCGCGTCGTATTTTGGCGCTGTATCTTCGCGGCATGGAAAACCCTCTGACCAGGCCCAGGGTCGCGGCGCTGTTTGCGCCAACGCCGATAAGCCCCGAACGGAGTTGAGGAACGGATGATGGCCAAGTCGAATTCGCGCGTGGCGGTTTATACGGGATCGTTCGATCCGATCACGCTGGGGCACCTGAACATCATCGAGCGGGCCAGCACGCTGGTCGACAAGCTGGTCGTCGGCATCGGCATCAACGCCGGCAAGTCGCCCATGTTTACGCCTGATGAACGCGTCGATCTCGTGCGTCGCACCACGCAGAAGTTTGAAAACGTCGAGGTCCAGAAATTCTCCGGTCTGGCTGTCACATTTGTGCGCGAGTGCGGCGCCCGGGTCATGATCCGCGGCGTGCGGCCGTTGAGCGACATGGAAGCCGAATTGACAATGATGCTGGCCAATCGGCAGCTCGACCCCGGCATCGAAACGGTCGTGCTGATGGCCGACAAGGAATTCGCCCACGTCTCCAGCACGCTGATCAAGCAGATCGCGCCTCTGGCCGGCGACAAGGAGCTGGCTCACTTTGTGCCGCCGGAAGTCATCGCCGAACTGCGGCGCAAAATGGGATAGCGACGCGTATTTACCCCACGTCGCCCAGTTCCAGCACGCGGCCGTAACGATTGAAGGTCATGCGGCGCAGCGCCTCGTGCTCCGGCGCTTCCAACTTCGGGTCGGCGGCAATTAATAGTCTGGCGTCGCGGCGGGCTAGTTCCAGCACGGCGGCGTCGCGGGAGAGATCGGCGATCCGGAACGGCGGCAGCCCGTGCTGTCGCGTGCCCAGCACTTCGCCGGGACCGCGCAGCTCAAAGTCGACTTCCGCCAACTGAAAGCCGTCGGTCGTGGAGACAAACGCTTCCAGGCGGCGCCGCGTCTCTTCGTTATCGCTTTCGCTGAACACGCAGCAAAAGCCGGCCTGGCTTCCGCGGCTCACGCGGCCCCGCAATTGATGAAGTTGGGCCAGCCCGAACCGCTCGCCGCTTTCGATCGTCATCAGCGTGGCGTTGGGCACGTCGACGCCAACCTCGACGACCGTGGTGGCGGCCAGTACCTGAATTTCTCCGCGACGGAACTGGTCCATCACCGCCAGCTTTTCGGCGGAACCCAACCGTCCATGCAATAAACCCAGGCGAAAGGCCTCGAGCGGACCATGGGCCAGCGATTCGTACGCCTCGTCCAGGCTGGCCGCCGCGACTTCTTCCGAGGCTTCGACCAGCGGCGTGATCACGTAACCTTGCCGGCCTTCCTGCAGCTTCTTGCGAAAAAACTCCCACCAGCGATCACGCTGTTCCGGCGAAGCCAGGTAGGTGTTTACTTGCTGCCGGCCGGGCGGAGCGTCGCGCAATGTAGAGACGTCGAGGTCGCCGAACAATGTCAACGCTACGGTGCGCGGGATCGGCGTGGCGGTCATGACCAGGTAGTGCGGATCGAGGCCCGACTGTTTCAGGCTGGCCCGCTGCCGCACGCCGAATTTGTGTTGCTCGTCGATTACCA
>DASZUP010000618.1:0-1861 GCA_035547635.1 Pirellulales bacterium | reverse complement strand
CGAAACCGGCCCGCTGTTGAGTTGCAGCCCGATCCGCCCGCGCCGCAGCGGCTTGGGATCGACGTAATCGAGCACGAGCTTGCCGTCGAGCTTGATCGTGAAGTGGGCGCCTTCGGCCTGCACTTCGTAGCTTTGCCACTCGCCGCTGGTGTGGCCGCCTTCAGTCTTCTTACGGGCCACGAAGCTGCCGGTCGGAAACGGATTGCCGTCCGGAGCGATGTTCAGTTCGTAGCAATCTTCAGCCGGATTGGTCGGTTGCGCCGCGGTGCGCAGAAAGATGCCGCTATTCGTACTCTTCTCGGCGTGGAAATCAACCTTCAGCACGTAGTCGCCGAACTCGCTGGTCGTGCAAAGCAGCCCTTTCTCGCCATCGGAGACGGAGATCGCGCCGTCGGCCACTTTCCAATCCGCCTGGCTGGCGGCTTTCCAGCCGAAATCCGTTTTGCCGTCGAACAGCAGAATCCAGCCGTCGGCGATTTCTTTCTCGGTCAGCGTGTTGGGCTGCTCGGCCGCGTTCAGCGTTGCGCAAGCGGTCAACAAGAGCAGGGCGCCGGCTAGCGGCCGCAAGATGGATAAGTCGTGCATATCGTTTCTCGCCAGGGTTCAAAGTCGCGTGCTGTCGGAATCGAATTCAGCTTTCCGACGATACGCCGCCGCCTGTCGCGGTGCAAGGGCCGTGGAGCTGACTGAGCAATTCAAACGGCCAGCCTTGGGAAGGCAAAAAAATGGGGGCAAAAAAATGAAGACAGGGATTGGAGAGAGATAGGAGGAGAGAAACCTCGCGGTAAATCCGCAGTGACAAGCAACCCAATTCCTGTTCCTATTTTTTTGCCCTGATGTTTTTGCCAGTCTTGTCCGAATCGCTTACAGGCGGCATTTTCATGAGTTAGGCTTCTGTCCGCGCCACGCCGACTCGCGAGAATTCCGTTGGAAATACTGCACAGGCCGGAACTCTCACGAGTTCCGCTACCGTTGGCGGTGCGCCGCACTCAGCGATTCCAACTGCGGCGTAGTCTCAATCCGGTGCTACGGCTTGGCCCTATCCCAACGCCTTCTCGCTGGGCAGCCAAAGGCGACCATAACCCAACCGCTTCAATCGCTCTTCGCCGGCTTCGGACAGTTCCGCGGCGCTGGCCGTCCAGGCGATGATCGAACCGTGATGCGCCAGCCGCCCGCAGACGTCTTCGGCCCAGGCGAGAGGAACCGCCTGCACGATCGTGCGGCCGGCGTGATCGAAGTCGGCATAGATCGCCTCAGGCAGAATCTGCCGCAGGCCGAAGACTGGCGCCTTCAGCGCTTGGGCGGTCGGCGACCGCTGGCCGATATCCGTAGCGGGCGAGGCGATCTCCAGCACCGGCAGCGGCAAGTTCGCCGCGGCGCCGTTGACCGTCAGCGTATCCGCGGCGCTTGTCGGGAGGGCTGCCGCGGCCGTCTCTTGCTCGCACTGCCAGAGCGCCACGCCGCCGGCCAGCAGTTTGATCTCCAGCTTCAAGGCGCTGGCGGCGGCCGAACCGGGCCGCTGCGGCAGGCCATCGAGCGAGTTCGAAAGCTCGAATGACTCGCCGGCCTTGAGCTCGCCGTAGAGCAACTCGCGCTGGTCGCCGTTGACCACCACAGCCAGCGGCGAGATGGCTGCGGCGCCGCTGATCCGGCCGCTGACGTGCAGTTGCACGGCGCGCTCTTCGGCCGTCATCCAGATTGCCAGCCGTTCGACATACGCGCTCGAACGCACTTCCAGCCGCACTTCGCCGATCGGTCCGCCCGGCATGGACTCGCGCCCCGGTCGCACTGCGTTTGACGCAGGAGCCGCATCTGCAGGCAGCTCGACGTCAAGCAACAACTCGTTGTTTGGCGCGAGCAA
>DASZUP010000617.1:0-4370 GCA_035547635.1 Pirellulales bacterium | reverse complement strand
TGCTTCCATTCGCGATTGTGATCGCTGGCCAGCATCCACAAAGTGCAAAACAACATGAGCGCGGACGTCAGCCCGAACACCATGTGCAAGAACTTCTGGTTGCGCCAAGTAGACTCTGTAGCGGGCATATGTTCAGGCTTTCGGTTCGATCCGTGCCAAGCTCGACGAGGTCAGTTCAAAAAAATCGGTCAGCTTAGAAGTTCAAGAAATACTCGGGGATGCTGATGATGTACTTGAGCACGAACACCCAGCGCAACACCATCTTCAACGGCAGCGAGGCCATCAACAGCAGCAGGTTCGCCAGCAGCATGAACCGCAAAAAGCCCATCTTGATGAACATGCCGCGGAAGAACTTGGTCGTCGCCATCAGCGGCGGCAGGAACATGAAGTAGGCCAGCACCGCGATGATGCCAGGCGATTCGCGCAGCAGGATGTAGCCGAATTGCGTCAGCCCGCCGCTGCCTTCGGGCGCCTTCGGCAGGCTGCTGCCGAGCCATTTGATCCAGAAATATTGCGACAAGTCGACGTTGTTCTGGGCCAGCACCTTGTGGGCGTCCCACGCTTCGAACGGTCCGAAGAAGTTCCAGTTCGGCCCGCGTAAGAACGTGCCGAGCACAATCAACACGACCCACAGATTCAAAAAGCCGATCTGGAACGTCAGGTAGCTGAACTTGCGCTGGGCGATCGTGTAGTAGCCGTTGCCCTGCTTGTTGAAATCGAGGAACGGAATCGCCATCAACCCGAAGATCACCACGCTCGGCAGCACCACGCCGGCGTACCACGGGTCGTAGTAGACGAGCATTTCCTGCAAACCGAGGAAGTACCAAGGGGCCTTCGACGGGTTGGGCGTCTTGACGCTGCTGGCCGGCTCTTCGAGCGGCGCCTGCAAAGCGATGGCCCAGACCAAGAGCAAGGCGGTCAGGGCGATCATGCAGATCAGTTCGGTATACACTAGATCGGGCCAGACGAGCACCTTCTCGTCGTTTTCCTTCTCGAGCGGCGGCAGCCCTTTCGCCATGCGGTCGTCGTTCTGCACCGCCTTGTAGGTCGCCAGCCAGGTGAAAAAGCCGAGCAGGAACACGAGGCCGACGATCGGCACGTTGTCGGGCTTGGTGACGATCGCGGCGAAGTTCGGATCGGTCATCGACAGGCCCATCGCCAGCAGCGAGAGGTTGAAACCGATCCAAGCGACGACCGGATTCACGAAGAACCGCCGAAAGACGAACATCAGCCCCAACGCCAGCAGCGAACCGACCGAAAGCGTGACCGGTCCCGAGGCGAAGTTGACGAAGTCCTTCACGCTCGTCGGCAACAGCGGCACCCAGCCGATCATGGTGAACGGGGCCAGCGTGAAGAAGAAGGCGCCGACAATCGTCCAGACCAGCACGTTGGTGATCGGCAGCACGCCGAACGCCTTGCCGTAGGTGACCGGGCCTTTGCGCCACAGCCACAAGGCGGCGAACCAGTTCATGGCGCACAGCAACAGATAGTAACAGCCCAGTCCGGTCGAGATCGATTG
The DNA here is from genome assembly GCA_035547635.1 of Pirellulales bacterium. Lineage (GTDB taxonomy): Bacteria > Planctomycetota > Planctomycetia > Pirellulales > JAICIG01 > JAICIG01. The sequence continues at coordinate 2,851 of DASZUP010000617.1, read as the reverse complement.
AATGAAATCCGCTGAGTTGCCGTGCATGTCTTTGTCGAGATTTTGGATTTTGGGTTTTGGATTTTTGATTGAAAATCAAAAACCCAATTACAGCGGCCCGCTGATGCCGCCGTCCTTCCGCACGCGCCAGAAGTGGATGGCCAGCAGCAGCGACACCGCCAAGGGGATGGCGATGCAGTGCAGCACGTAGAAGCGATTGAGCGTCTCTTCGCCCACGAACCGCGCGCCGAGCAAGCCGAACCGCGCGTCGGAGCCGTTGGTGATCATGTCGATGCCGCCCAGAGTCAGCAATTGCTGTCCCGGGCCTTCGTGCCCAAGAAGCGGCGTGGCCCGAGCCATGTTCGAACCGACCGTGATGGCCCAAATGGCCAACTGGTCCCACGGCAGCAGGTAGCCGGTGAACGACAGTAACAGCGTGAGCAAGAGCAGAATCACGCCCACCACCCAGTTGAACTCTCGCGGCGGCTTATAGCTGCCCGTGAGAAACACGCGATACATGTGCAGCCAGGTCGTAATGACCATCGCGTGGGCGCCCCAGCGATGCAACTCGCGCAAAATGCCGAGGCTCGTCACGTCGCGCAGCGCGAGAATATCGTTATAGGCCCATTCCAAAGTCGGACGGTAATAGAACATGAGCAGCACGCCCGTCACCGTTTCGACCAGAAACAGGAAGAACGTCACGCCGCCCATGCACCAGGTGTAACTCAGGGCGATGCCTTGCTTCTTGATCGACACCGGATGGAGGTGCAGAAAGAAGTTCGTGAGCATCACGACGATGCGGTTGCGGCGATCGATCGGCATCGGATGCCGAAAGACGCTTTTCCAAACCTGCGAGTTGCGAATCGATTCGCCGAGAGACATAGGGGCTTATTTCTTTGCCTGACTAGAGAAACCGGAACCCGCTGGCGCGGCCGACACACAAATCGAAGCCGCGAACCGCCCGGCAAACCGCATCCACCAACGCTTAGGCCGGCACGTAGCTCGCCGAGTCCTTCCACTGGCCCATTTCTTCCTGGAACATCTTGCTCTTGTCGATTTCCAATTGGCCGTCGTCCGCCAGACGGATTGCGTAGCGTTCCAGGGGGCGGGGCGCCGGTCCTTCGAAATTAATGCCGTCCTTGTAAAAACCGCTGCCGTGGCAGGGGCATTTGAATTTTTGTTCTGCTTCGAGCCAGTTGGGCGTGCAGCCCAGGTGGGTGCAGACGGTGCGCAGGGCGTAGATTTCCATCTGCCCTTGGTACTCGCCTTTGACCACCCAGACGCCGAACTGCGCCTTGAATTTTTCTTCGACGACGCCCGGAGCAAAGTCGCTGGGGAAGCCGACCTTGAACTTGCTGGGCGGCTCGATCAACACATTAGGAAACATGAAGCGAGCGAAGCCGAGCGACCACATGCCCAGCGTCGCGGCCAGCGAAGCAAAGCCGGTAATTAGGAAAAAGCGGCGCTCGCTCGACGGGGCCGCCTCCTTCGCCGCCTTCTCAGGCTTCGCCCTGGCGTACTCAGGCTTGACGGGCATCGGCGGAACCGCCGGCTTCGTCTTCGCCGGCGCTTCGGCTGCGGGCTTCAGGCGGGCCGCCGCCTCGGCCTTCGACATCGGGCCCGGCTTCGCGCCTCCGCGAGCCGCAGCCAGAATGCTCGCCGTATCTTTGACGCCGCTGGCGGCGGCAGGGGCTTTGGCTGGCTTTTCGGCTTTTTCGGCGGCAGGCTTGGCAGCGGCGGGCTTCGGCGAAGCTTTGGCTACCGGCGCTGCGGCGCCTTTGTTCGCTCGCGCGGCAGCGAGAATGTCGGCCACATTCGGCCGTCCGCCGGCGCCAGTGGCGGCGGGCTTGGGCTTGGCGGGCTTGGCCGCTGGTTCGACAGGGGCCTCCGCGGCTACAGGCCCTTCCGCGGCCGCTTCGACCGGCGCAGCCGCTTCCGCGGGCTGCTCTGCCGCCGTTTCCGCCGGGGCGCCACCCTTTCCGTCCTTCTTCCGCGCGGCAGCCAAAATCTCGGCCACCGACATCTTCTTCTTTTCTGCCATGCAGTTCTACCAGAGGCTCGAACCACTCACGAACGCGAATACCAACGCCGTGGACACGCTGCCGGAGGGGGTCTTGTGACAATTTTCACGAACTGCTCTAATTTTCTATCTCAACTCGTGCGAATGTCAACCACCCTTTTGCAGAATGCCGGGCGGTATATGAGCAGCCGTTCCACCTATCGCGAAACCAGTCCCCTCGCAAGCCGCGTAGTGTAACGCGCTCACGGGTCTGCGAAAATCCCTCCGCGAAAAGTTTGTCTCCAATCGGTCCGCGGTAAGCCAACCGGGCGCGCCGAAGCGATTGTTGGCCACGGATCGAACAAGGATGAAACACGGATCGCCGGCAGTCTTGGAACTTTGATGGAAGCGAAGAATCGTGACGCGCGTCGGCGCAGATATATGCAGATATATATTGTCGAACCATCGTAGAGAGCTAATGTCACTCATCGAAGGCGGCCATTTACGCCGGGCCGCATTGAACGCATGGGCCGCCTTCGTTTCCAAGACCCGTCTGGCCATCCTGAATTCGCCTCGATGAACTCCCGAAACGAACCCGATTGGCAGGCGCTCGACGCATTGCTGCGCCACGATCCGGGCGGCCGAGGCGTGGCCGCCTTCCAAGAGCGGGGGCAACCGCTGGCGGCGGGCCATCTTCGAGCGGCGGCGAAGCATCTGGCCGAGCATGGCCAAAGCGCGGCGATCGTCACCGGGTTCGCCATCGTCGGCCGCAATCCACCGGCCGCCGAGACGGACGGACCGCCGGGCGCGCTCTATCTCGCCCGCGTGTTGGCCGCGTTGGGCGTCGAGACGACGCTCATCACCGATCGCGTC
>DASZUP010000616.1:0-10818 GCA_035547635.1 Pirellulales bacterium | reverse complement strand
CCAGCCAGTCGAGCAGTTCGGCGGGAGTCCGCGCCTGGCGAACTTCGAAGTCGGCCGAATCGCATGCGGCTGCCAGCGCCTCAGCCACTCGCCAGCCGAACTGGTCGTCTCCATGAGCGCTGCCGAGACCGACGATCAGATGCCTGGCCTTCACGGCATTCGCTCCACCGTCAGCCGCAGGAAGTGCGTCGAGCAACTGATGCACGGATCGTAACAGCGGACCAGGCTTTCGCACGATTTGACCGTTTCCGTCTCTTCAAGATCGAGCACGTGCGGCAGCCAGTGCCGCAGGTCGTCTTCAATCTGGCCCTGGTTCTGCGAGGTGGGCGGAACGATCTTCGCTTCTTTCACCAGTCCGTTTTCGTCGACTGCATAGCGATGGTAGAGCAAGCCCCGCGGCGCTTCGGTGGCGGCGCTGCCGACGCCGGCTCGATACTCGTAGGCGATCTTCGACGGTTTGGGCGGCGTGTAGGTCTTCAGGATCTCCAGGCCTTCTTCAAAGGCGTGTACCAGTTCCAGCCCGCGGGCGACAATGCTCTGAAACGGGTTGCCGCAGGGCCACGATATGCCCACTTCATCGGCCAGCCGCCGCGCGGAGGGACTCAGCCGCTCCAAACTCAGATTGACGCGCGCCAGCGGTCCGAGAAAGTAGGAGGAATCGTCCGGCTTGCGCACGGCATGCAGCGCCGTCGAGTACGGTACGTGCCGCTCTTCGTAATGGTCCTCGTATTCGGCGGCCGAGACGGAGTCGCCTTCGCTGGAGGCAATTCGCCCCTCGTTCATTGCGTACTCGTCCGGATGGACCAATGCCACCAGGCAGTAGGGACGTTCGAAGTCCGGTTTTTCCAGCGTGGCAGTCCAGCGGGTCGTGTCGATGGCGGCCTGCAAGCCCCATTCAAACGCGGGAATCAACGCCTGCAGTTCCTCGCGCCGCGGCGCCCGGTAGAAACCGCCGACGGCCGTATTGATGGGATGGATGGCTCGCCCGCCAAGTACTTCGAGCAGTTCGTTGCCATACTTCTTCAGCTTCAACCCGCGGTTGACTTCGTCCGGGTAGTCCTGGGCCATCGCCAGCCCGCTCTCGTAACCGAGAAAATCGGGCGCGTGCAGCAGGTGGACGTGCAGGGCGTGGCTCTCGATCCATTCGCCGCAGTACAGCAGCCGCCGCAGCCGGCGAATTTCCGGTGAGATCGACGCGCCGAGCGCCGCCTCCAACGCGTGTACCGAGCTCATCTGGTAGGCCACCGGGCAAATGCCGCAGATTCTGGCCGTGATGTCGGGCACGTCTTCGAGCGATCGCCCGCGCAAGAAGGCTTCGAACAGCCGCGGCGGCTCGAAGATGGTGAGTTGGACGTCTTCAATCTGGTCGCCCCGCAATCGGACGTGCAAGCCGCCTTCGCCTTCGACGCGCGTCAGCGCTTCGACGCGGATCGTGCGCGGCTGCGATTGTTTCTTTGACGATGGTTCTTTCGACGCTGTCATCGTGGGCTCATGGGTTGCCGGGCCCGGCGGACAGCCGATCGCTCTCCGCGCGGAACTCGGGGGCGTAACCGTTGAAGCCGCGCAACAGACGCACGGCCTCGTCTCGCGGCTGACCGGCATGGAGAAACTGACCGGTCAGGCTGACCAGGTTCGGCTGCTCGGCCGGACCATAGCAGCCGTAACAACCGCGATCGTAGGCAGGGCAAATGGCGCCGCAACCCGTGTGGGTGACCGGCCCCAGGCAGGGAACTCCGCGAGAGACCATCACGCAGACCGTTCCGCGCCGTTTGCAGTCCAGGCACACGGCGTGCACCGGCGTCTTCGGGCGCTTGCCGGCGACCAGCGAGGACAGGACTTCCACGAGTTGATGCTTGTTGATCGGGCAACCGCGCAGCTCGAAATCTACGGCCACGTGGTCGGCGATGGCGGTCGAGGTGTCGAGCGTGCTGATGTAGTCGGGCCGGGCGTAGACCGCGTGCACGAACTCGGGCGTATGGGCCCAATTGCGCAGGGCCTGAATGCCGCCGGCGGTGGCGCAGGCGCCGATGGTCACCAGGTACTTCGCTTGCCGTCGGACTTCCTGGATCCTCTCGGCGTCGGCCGGCGTCGTGATGGAGCCTTCGACCAGCGCCACGTCGTATGGTCCCGGCTCGATGCGGCTGGTGGCCTCGAGAAAGTGGACGATCTCGACTTTGCCCGCCACCGCGAGCAACTCGTCTTCGCAGTCGAGCAGCGACAGTTGGCAGCCGTCACACGAGGCGAACTTGAACACGGCCAGCTTGGGTTTGGCAGTCATGGCGGACGGCTCGCTAAAAGGCTTCTATGCTCAACCACGGCGCCACGCGATCGTAGCGAAACACCGGGCCGTCTTTACAAATAAACTCGGGTCCGAACTGGCAATGCCCGCACAAACCAATAGCGCACTGCATGTTCCGTTCCATGGATACCCAGATCCGCTCGACCGGCACGCCCCGTTTCAGCGCGCTGCGGACGACGAAATTCATCATCACTTCCGGTCCGCAGGTCATCACGACCGTGCGCTGGGGATCAAGCGTAGCAAGCCGATCGAGCAGCAGCGGCACCACGCCCACGTTGCCCGTCCAGCCCAGGCTGGCGCGGTCGACGGTCGTTTGTACGTCGATCCCCTGTTGCTGCCAGCTTGCATACTCGTGTGCGTAAATCAAAGTATCGGGCGTGCGGGCGCCGTACAGCACCGTCAACCGGCCGAACTCTTTCCGGCGCCGCAGGTATTCATAAATCACCGGCCTCAAAGGCGGCAATCCCAATCCGCCGGCCGCGATCACGATATCGCTCTGGCGGCTTTCTTCCAGCGGCCAGCATGAGCCAAACGGACCGCGCATCCCGAACGTGTCGCCCGCCGCCAGCGCCGCCAGGCCTCGCGTCGTGTTGCCGGCCTCGCGAACCGTGAAAGCCCAAGTCTCGTGGTCGCCCGGATCGCTGCAAATGCCAATCGGCGATTCGCCCACGCTCGGCAGATAGAGCATGCCGAACTGCCCGGCCTTGAACGACGGCATTGCGGCGCCTTCGGTCAGCGCCAAGTAGTACGTCGTCACGCCGAGACCTTCGCGGATCAGCTTGCGAATCTTCACCGTGTGCGCCTGCCAGGGATTCACAGCGGGCGGCGAGATGCTCGGGGCAGTCATGGCTGCTTCTCCCGGATGGCGGCCACTTCTTCGGTCAAGTCGATGCCTACCGGACACCAGGTGATGCACCGTCCGCAGCCGACGCAGCCCGAAGTTCCGAACTGGTCGATCCACGAGGCGAGCTTGTGCGTCAGCCACTGGCGATAGCGGGAGCGGATCGAGTTTCGCAGGATGCCGCCGTTCATGTAGCTGAAGTCGAAGTTGAAGCACGAGTCCCACTGCCGCTGCCGCTCGACGTGCTCGCCTTGCAGATCGGCGACCTCGGTGACCGAACTGCAAAAGCAGGTCGGGCAGACCATGGTGCAGTTGGTGCAGGACAGGCAACGCTCGGCCACGTTGTTCCAGCGCGGATGTTCCAGGTTGCCCAACAGCAAATCGCGGATGCCGTCGGTGTTCAGCGTTCGCGTAATCTGGTCGATCGCTTGCTGACGGGCCGTCTCGGCGGATTCAAGCTGAGCCTGGGCGACCGCTTTGAGCGGCAAGCCCGCGGCAATCTGCTGGCCGGCTTCGCTGCCGATCTCCACCACAAAACCGTCTTCCAGCTCCGTCAGGCCCAGATCATACTCGGATGTGCAGCGAGGGCCGGTTCCCATTGAAGTGCAAAAACAAGTTGCGGCGGCCTGCGTGCAATTGACGGCGATCAGCAAGGCCTGCTTGCGTCTGGCTGCATAGATCGGGTCGACGTACGGGCCTTCAAGAAACGTGCGGTCCTGCACGCGGATGGCCGCCAGTTCACAGGCCCGCACGCCGAGAAAGGCATATTTGGGCGCCGCGTCGTCCGGCGTTCCCATCTTCCAGCCTTCCGGCGTGCGATCGGCGGTCGCCACCGTAGCGTGGGGCGGAAACAGGAACCGCTTCCAGGAGTGCGGCCCTACGACGTAGCCGAACACGGCCTCGTCGTCGCGCCGGGCCAGGCGATACTTGCCCGGCTCTTGCTCGTCGGTCCAGCCGCGAGGCAGCTCGTCGACCGAGACGATTTTGTCGTAGACGATCGCCTCCTGGTCGATCGTCGGTCCGATCACTTCGTAACCTTGGCCGATCAGAGCGTCGATGAGCGATTGCAGATCGGCTCTTGCCAGCCAACGGGCGTCGGCGGGCGCCTGGGGGGCGGAAGAAGACAAGGCCTAGCTCCTGGGCCGAGAATGCGTTGCCGTGTCAGCGAACAAGTCCAGCAATTGCAGCCGAGTGGCCACCAGCCGCTGCGACAGAGCTTTCGCCATTCGGCTCATCAGCTCATAGCCGACCTCATGGTTCGTGTCGCACATTTCCCGCAGCTTGAGCGCCGAAGCGGCCACCGCGCACGTATCTTCCAGCGCCGTGGCCGTCGCCGACATGCGGCCTTCGCCCAGCAGCGCCGACCAGGCCAGCATATCGCCGGGGCCGATCGACAGAATGCGGATCCGGCCGCGCGTGGGGACATACATGTCCAACCCGACCTTGCCGCTGCGGACGATATACAGGAAGTGGTTGTCCGCCCCTTCCTGAAAGATGGTGCTGCCGGCCGGAAAATCAACCATGGCCGACACGGCCGCCAGTTCGTCGAGCACCGCGTCGGGCAAATCGGCGGAAAAGCCGATCTCCCGCAAGGTTTGCTTGAGCGCCTCCGTGGTAATCATGCTCGCCTCGCCCAGAGGGAATGGTTCTGCCGCGACGGATCCCGGCCGCGCGCGACGCACATGGCCGTCGCTCCATTAGCTAAGGCGCCTCATAGCCCAAGCACGCTTGCCGGGCGTTGGCCGCAGAGGCGTCTCTCCGTTGGTTATACAAAGAATGCTTCGAATTGCGAAGCGGGACGCGAGCAGGGCATTTGTTGTCGCTCGCATTTCCGTCCGCGCGCTAAATGCCGCACACTTCAGGTGTGCGCTGCCGCACACCATCCAAGGCAGGTCGCTAGCGTGTCTGCTGCTAGTCATACTCGGCTGATCCGGTGAAGCCGGCAATCACATCTTCGTTCGTCTTGCCGGCGGCGAACTGATGCAGCCAATACGCGAGCCCGCCGGCGTCTGCGGCGCGTCCCAAGTAGTGCAGGTAATCGTCATTGATCAGTTGCGAGTTGTTTTCCTGGCTGCCGGCGATGCGCTGCGCAACGTCGGCCCGCGTTGGCGCCCTTTTCTTGGCTTGCAACCTGCTTTCTCGCTAGAATGCCGACAGGCGCCGTGCGGACTGCAAAACAGCCGACCCGGCGCCGCCGGTAAATGCAATTCACATTGCAAGGAGAACCGCTATGCCGCTGGCTGACAGGTTCTGGCTGGCCGCAAGCGCGGCGCCGGCGATCTCGTTGACCGACGCGTTCAGTTATAGTTTGGCGGCCGGCCTGGCCTGGCTGACGTTTTACGTGCTGCTGAAGCGTACGCTCGCCCATCGCAAGATCATGCCGAAGTTCCCTACGCGGCGGCAACTCGGCCGGGAGCTGCTTTACTCGCTCCGCAGCCTGCTGGTGTTCGGCCTGTCGGGCGCCTTCGTCGTGTTCGCCGGCCACTCCGGCTGGACGAAGTTCTATTTGCGCATCGACCAACGCGGCTACGTCTGGTTCTTCGTCAGCATTGCGCTGACGATCGTGCTGCACGACGCTTATTTCTATTGGACGCATCGTTTGATGCACCATCCGCGGCTGTTCCGCCGGCTGCATCGCGTACACCATCTTTCGACCAGTCCTTCGCCCTGGGCGGCATATTCCTTCAGCACGCTGGAGGCCGCCGTGCAGGCGGGCATCGCCCCGTTGGCCGTGATGCTGATCCCGCTGCACCCGACCGCATTTGCGTTGTTCATGGTCTGGCAGATCTCGTTCAACGTGCTCGGTCACTGCGGTTACGAAATCTTTCCGCAGTGGTTTCTCGACACCTGGCCGGGCAAGTTCTTGAACACGCCCACCCATCACGCCATGCACCACGAGTGCTTCCGCACCAACTTCGGGCTGTACTTCAACGTCTGGGACCGGCTGCTGGGGACGAACCATCCGCGATACGCACAGCGCTTCGCCGCCGTCAGCGCCCCTCGGGCGGCCAAAGCGGCCGGGAGTTAAACGGCGCCGTCACGGCTTTGTAAAGGAACTCCACTTGATGCCGGCCCGACCGATTTCTGATCGTCCCGCTTCGCCAACGCTTCCAGCCGCGCCAGCGACTGCAGCCGATTGTGAAACTCCGACTGCTACCCACGACTGGGCGAGTTTTATTGCCGGCGCGGGCTGGTCGGGCCTGGTGGCCGCATTTATCTCCGGGATCACGCGCACCCCTTACTCGTCTGTCTTGTTGGTCTGCGTGGTCGGGTCGCTGCTGGCCGGGGCGCTCGTCTGCCTGACGCGGGGAACGCGGCGAGATCGTTCGCTGCCCGGTCAGTTCACCATCCGCTCCCTGCTATTTGCGATCTGTCTTGTCGCCTTGTACTTCGCGGCCGTACGTTGGGTGGGCGCCAAGCTGACGGTCCCCAACAGCACGCGCTCTGATGGCCTTTTGTCCTGTTTTGTCGCTGCGTTTCCCTGCGGGCTGATCGCTTTGATTTCCATCCCCATTGCCTCCGAAATGGTCGAACCGCTGTTGCGCGCCGCCGCGCGGTTACTACGCCAGCCGATTGTGCGGTCGTCACTTAAAAGGCTCCGGCCGTTGCGGAAGTGCGGGTCGATCGACGCCGGGGCAACCGGAGGCCATGCGTTGGATCGACCGCATTGCAGAGCGCAGTAACGCCGGACGTGGCGGCCCCAGTGCGCCGGGGGACACGCGGCGCGTCGGCGAGGGTCGGCCACCCAACTGCTCGATTCGTGTCGAACTAATGCCATGAACGATTACAAACCTCCGACGCTTCGTCTCCGCTGGGGCCGCTTCTTGGGCGGCGTGGGTTGGTCGGCGATGGTCGCGGCGCTCTTGTCGGGACTCACCGACGCCCTCTTCGCGCCCCTCTTCGCGGTTTGCCTGGTCGGTATGCTCGTCGCCGCATCGTTGGGCCTGGCCTGGATGACGATATGGGCGCGCCGCAGGCAATCGCTGCCCGGCCAGTTCACCATCGGCTCGCTGTTTTTCGCAACCTGCTTCGTCGCTTTGTACTTCGCCGCCGTGCGTTGGGTCGGCGTCAAGTTGATGCTCCGCGACGGCATGCACTCCGACGGCGCCGTGCTCTACATTCCCGCCGCTTTGCTCTGCGGGCTGATCGCCTTGATTTCCATCCCCATCGCCTTCGGCATGCTCGAAGCGCTGTTGCGCGCCGGCATTTGGTCGCTGCGTCAGCCAATCGTGCGGGCTTCGCTCAAAGGGCTCCGGAGGTTGCGAGGGTGACGCGGCAGTGAGGCGGACTTGCGGAGGTCGCAAAGCAGTTCGATCAAGCGTTCGCAATCCCCGAGCATCAGCACGTGAGCAACAACGAATATGCTCCTGTCCTCTGCCTTTATTCGGAAGCTACAGCATGCTCGCTCGGCGGAACCGCGTCTCACGAAATGGCAGTCGGCTGCCGTCGTTCTGGCGGTCGGCGGCGTGCTGGCGCTGTGGCTGTTCTGGACGGCGACGTGGCCCATTCCGCGCGGCCGCGACAACCGCAACCATGCCGCCCCCTTTTTGACGGCGGCATTTCCCGATCGCCCATTGACGGCCGATTTCGCGAAGAGCAATACGGCGCCCGTGGCGGCGGTGTTTCACGTGATTCGCCGCGGCAGGCCCGACAAAGCCGCCAAGGCGATTGCGTTTGCGGGCGAGCAGGAATTCGGCTTTGCCAGTCCTTACGTCATCGACCGGCTGGAGAGCCGCGATCCTCGATTGCGGACCGTCTCGCGACGTTTTCTGCAGAAGATGTCGGGCGTCGACCTGGGGCCGCGCGCCTCCGATTGGAAAAGCTGGTGGCGCAATCCGCCGCGAAGCATTCTGGGAATCGTGACGGTGAGATACAACAGCTTCCACTTTGCAATTCCCGTGACGGCTCTGGTTGTCGGCGCCGTTGTGCTTACGATCAATCGCCGCCGGCAAGCGGATTTCGCGGAACGACTAGGAGCACTTTTGTTGTTGGTGGGTTGGTTTCTTTTGATTCTCACGCTGGGGCTGCACCTGGTCGGCGGCTTCGAGACATGTACATGGGGCGAGGCGCAAATCGCCTATTATTCGGATCACGGTATCGTTCTTGGCCTGGAGGACGCTCGGTCTGGCGGCTTCGGACTATGGCTGCTGCTCGTCGCCGCCTGGCTCGTGGGGCCGTTCGCGGCCGTGTTGCTCTGGGAGTGCTTGCCGGACTCGTCGGCCAAGGACGCATGTAAGTCAGGACGGGGCTGATGAAAGGCGTCCCTGCACAGGATTGGGATTTTCTTGCTGAAGCCTCGCTTTATCTGTCCTCCCAACGGAGCTGCTCGGTGACGCGGTTCTCATTGACGTTACAATAGACGGCGACGCAATTCGCTCTCTTGCGGCAGCGGCAAAGGGGGATGGCCATGCAATTCAATCGCCGGGCTTTCTCGCGGTATCGCCCCCGAGTTTTGACGATGATCGCGCTGGTCGCGGTCGCGGCGATGCTTGTGCTGTCGAACCTGAGCTATGATGGCGAAACTCATCTTGGACATGTCTGGCCCAAGTCGTACGGATGGCCGCTGATCTGGCACCGTTACGTCGCCGTCAGTTGGGAATATGGCGATTGGAGGACGGTAGGTTGGTACTACAGCCCCGCGCGATTGATCGCGAATCTGGCGATGTGGCTGGTCATGCTGGCCATCGCGTCGGCTGCCTGCGAATGGCCGCTGCGCCGCTACCGACCGCGAATCCGCTGGAGCCTGCGTACCATGCTCGCCGGCGTCGCGCTCGCGGCCGCGCTGTGCGGCTGGTTCGCCGCCGCTCGCCAACGAGCGGAGCTGCAAGACCCAATCATTGTGGAGCTGCGCAGCCCCTGGGGCAATTCAGTGGCGGTGAAACGCTGGGGCCCTAAGTGGCTCGATCTGTTTGGCGTCGACCGCTATCGCCGCACGATCGTTGGAGTAGGCGGGGTTTCAGCCGGTGAAGCCGGCGCGGCGAGCCTCTCGGGGGCAGCGCGAATAACGTCGCTTGAGTTTCTCGCTTGCCGCATTGACCGCGTGACTCCCGAAGTTGCAGCTGCTCTGAACGATATGCGACAATTGCGAGAGTTGTGCATCGAGCGAGTGCTGAACGATGATCCGGAGGACGACGACAAGGAACTCGAGCGTGACGAACGCCTGCCGCCGATCGGCAATCTGCTTCGACTCGAAGATCTGGAGGTCCGCGGTCTGATCGTTGACAACGAGAGCCTGGCGAGCCTCGCCAAGCTGAAAACGGTATCTCTCCACGCAGGCTGCACGGATGACAAAAACGACACATTTTGGCGCCGGAACCTGGCGGCCATCGGCGGAATGAGCCAGCTTGAGCACCTCGAGTTCGTAGGATTGAGGCTTCGCGATGAAAGTCTTGCTCACCTCGCGGGACTGACCCATCTGAAATCTCTGGACCTGGGCTCCGTAACTACCGAAGGGTCGACCTCACTCGGATGCCTGCCGTCCTTGCCGCGGCTTGAATGGCTGGATCTAGGTTCTGCTGATATCAACGACGAAAATCTTCGTTGCATCGTCGCCCAGCGGCAGTTGAAAACGCTCAGTCTCTATGGTACTTCCGTCACTGCTGCCGGCATGGCAGAACTAGCGCCGCTTGAATTCCTGGAAGAGTTGGAGATCGACGGCGAGATGGCTTCGGCGGAGTTGTTGCAAGCATTGGGCGCCCTCAAACGACTCAAAACCTTGCACTTAGCCCTGAGGGTCAGCCGCGGTCCCCCGAAATATGCCGCACTGGCGCTTGACGATGGAAAGAAGCTCTTTGTGCGAGCGACGGAGCTGGACCGCGTCCGTCGCGCAATGCAGTCATTGCGGAAGGTCCGGCCAGGAATCGTGATCGACGGCGGCTACATAACCACGCCCCGGAATCAAGGATCGCTCCACTGGTGGGATGCGGCCGAAGTGGCCGAGCGTCCGAATTCCTGGATGCCGCCAATGACCTGGCTTCCGGCCAGCGACATGCCGTGGATGACGGCGAAGGAAGCCGCCAGCTTCAAGGCGCAAGGGGGCTGGGCCCGCTTCGACGCGGCGCGCTGGCCCGATAAAATCACCGTGTTCGAGAAATGAAGTGCAAACCGCGATCAAGCAGAGTCGACTGGACTCGCCAGCGGGCGAGTTGAAACCGATTCAGGGAAGCTGGAACGATGCAAATCCCGGAAATCTCGACGCGTGATCGCCGCACGTGAAGCGACTATCAGTGAGACGTCATAAAATGCGCTATCGAACCAGTACGACGAGGGACGGCTCCATGAGTTTGCGGCATCACGCGGCGGTTTTGATCGGGCTCGGCTTCGTCGTCAGTTCCGCGACGGCCGATGATTGGACCAGGTTCCGGGGCTCGGACGGAAGCGGCATTTCCAGTTCGTCCAAGCATCCTTCCGAGTGGAGCGAAGATTCGAACGTCGCCTGGAAGACCAAGATCCCCGGACGCGGCTGGTCGCAGCCGGTGATCGCCGGCGACAACGTGTTCCTGACGACCGCCTTCGCCGAAGGCGAAGAGAAACCGCGGCGCTTTGACGGCGGCGTGCCTGGAGACGCGAAGGATCCGACCACGGACGACTATCAATGGAAAGTATTCTGCCTGTCACTCAAGACGGGCGAAGTTCTTTGGGAGCGGACGCCGTTCGAGGGCAAGCCGCCGATTCGCAA
>DASZUP010000615.1:0-4492 GCA_035547635.1 Pirellulales bacterium | reverse complement strand
CTAATGAAGCCCAGGATCAGGCCGTCCAGCAATGAGCGTTGCGCTTTGTAGACCAGCGGAACCAGTCCGGTATAGACGGCCTCGACGCTATCCGGCGGGATTCCCTTCTCCTTGAACTCCGCATCAAGCGCCGGCTGAACGTGCTTGGGAATCTCGTAGAGGAACATCCCGTAATCCACGTCCTTCAGCGCGCCGACTCGGGCGCTAATCCGCCACAATTCCTTGCCGTCTTCGTCGGCCAGGTAGTCGCCTTCGATGTATTCGTCGCGATGCTTCTCGAGGTTTTGGCTTGTGACGTTCCGAGCGAGTTTGTATTTATTCCGTATGCCAGCCAGCGTTTCAAACATCCCGCCCAGACCGGGCGCCCGTTTGAAATCTTCCGGTCGCGGCAGTTTCGGCGCAAACGTGATCGCCGACAAAACGCCGCCCACCTCAGGAATCTCCCTCAGGCGGTTTTGGACTTTCTCCACCAGCTCCATGCGTTCAAGGAAGGTGAGTTTGCTCTTTTCCGGATCGATCTTGAGCACGATTTCCATCGGCACGAGATCGCCCAGGTTCTCCTCCAGCCACTTGTAGTCGGCCAGGATCTTGGCATCGGGCGGAAACAGCCGCATCAGGTGGACTGACGTCTGGATCCTGGTCATGCCGTAGCCGCAGCCGCCGAGGATCACCAGACACCCGAACGTGACGATTCCGTGCCGCCGTACGATCCCCTCGCCCAACCGCCGCCAGATGCGCGACGCCGCGATGTCGAACCAGGCGCCGCCGGCGCCTTGCGCTCCGGCCGCGTGGCCGTGAGCCGTTTCAGTCTCCAGGAAAAAGTGCAGCGGCCAGGTCTGAAAGCAGGCGGGCAGCACGAAGAAGAGCAGCAGTACGCTGACCAGCACGCCCAAGGCGGAATAGAGCCCGAACAACTGGATCGGCACCAGTTCGCTGTAGCAGAGCGTCAGCAAGCCGACGGCCGTAGTCACCGTGGCCAGCGTAATCGGCAACGCGGCGTGTCGGATGGCCGCTTCGGGCGCGCCGTGCAACGGAGCGCCTTCGGCAAGCACGTCTCGATAATAGTTGGAGAGATGGATCGCTCCGGAAATCGTCGCCACATAGACCAGCGACGGCATCGTGAGCAGAATGGCGTTCATCCTGATCCAGCCAGGCTCGTGGCCCAGCAACAGCGGCGACCACCAGACAATGGCCAGGCTGGCGGCGGCGCCATACACGCCTACGAAGAACACCATCATGATCAACCGCGGACTGCGCAGGCACCACCAGGAGATGACCAGTCCGATGGCGCCGGCGAAACCGGCCAGTTTGAACAAGCTGCGCTCGCCCGCCTCGTCGATCGCCACGTTATCGACCGGGGCGCCTCCCAAGTGCAAATCCGCAATCGGGATATTGCACTCTTCCGAGGCGGTGTGGCGCACCAGGTTGACCGTGTCCCGCAGGTGCTCTTTGCCTTCCTCGGAGAGCGTCAGCACAAGGCAAGTCATCTTGCCGTCTTCGCCAATCAAGGTGCCTTTCAACCGGTTCAGTCCCTCGTCTTCCGAGAGATAGATCGGGTCTGAGGTCAGGCGTTCAAGCAACTGGCGACCGGTGACGACCTCAGTGAAATAGTGCGGCCGCTCCGGCAGTTTGGCGCGAGGAGCCTCAGCCGGCGCAGCATCGGGCGATTGCTCCGCATCCACGGCCGGCGGCGCGGGCACCAGCTTGGCCACCATCATCCGCAGCCGCTGGTCGTCCAACGTGCAGCCATCCCAACTGACGAGCATGAACTGCTCGCCCGCAAAGTGCTCACGGAACCACTTGAAGACTCGCGTCTCTTCGTATTGAGCCGGCAGCCACTGGGCCACGTCGTTCTTGTTGCTCTTCAGCGCCCGGAAGGCGCCGACCATCGTCGGGCCATAAAACAGCGCCGCGAGGAGCAAGATCTTGAAGCCGTTACGTTCGTAAAAGCTGGGTTTCATGTAAGTTCAAACCGGTCAGCGGCAAATACGGGTTGAGTCGCGTTGTGGATGAATCTCTAGAGCTTAAGCGTAAAACCGTGGCGGTCTGGGGCCGCCAAAGCGCTTGAGCCAAAATTCATAACAGGCGGGACTGCCGCACCAGGCATCCTTGAGTTCGGCGGAGCGAAAGGCGAGTCGATTCTCATCTTTGCGGCGGCGGGAGAGCTTTGGGATTTCCACACCCTCGCCAACTCGCCTTGACCGCGGGTGGCATTTTTGTAGTCCACAGTCTAATAGCTCGGTCCGTGGAAGTCGATATCTCCCGCGGTTTCCCCGGTTTTCAAGGGCCCCTCTCGGCCTGTAAAATCAGTAGACTCTTCCCAGCTTGAGACTCCGCGCCAAGGCTCGTGCATGGCGCCCCGGGAAAATGCTCCAGGGAGCCCATGACCAGACGCACTGAACCAGGGAAGAATGGGAACTCCAGGGAAGCTCCGGGCCGCTGGCATGTTGACGCGAATGTCTCGGAAAACCCGCTTGAGAAGGCGATTCGGCCGCTTCGGACAGGAAACGCAATGCGGCCGCGCAGCCGGTCCCCCTCCCAACAAGGCTTGCGAGAACAAGGATTTGGACGATCATTGATGGCAGCGACAGCGAGTTTTTCCAGCGGCGGAACCAACCCGCGTTTCCGCCCCTTGCGAGTCTTGCAGCGCTTCGTCTCCGCTAGCCGCTTCACCTCCCTAAGCCCTGGTCAAATCCCGCCGCCACTTGTCGTCGCCACCCCCGCATTCAAGTAAGAGCCAGCATGCCCCAGGTCGGCCTCTTTATTCCTTGCTATATCGATCAACTTTACCCTCACGTCGGCATGGCCGCGTTGCGGCTGCTGGAACGACTCGGAGCCGACGTTGACTTTCCCGCGGGCCAGACCTGCTGCGGCCAGCCGATGGCGAACACCGGCTGCACGGATGAGGCGCGGCCGCTGGCCGTCAAGTTTTTGGAGACCTTTCGCGACTACGAGTACGTGGTCTGCCCGTCGGGCAGTTGCACGGCCATGGTGCGACACCACTACTCCGAGTACCTGGCGGACCACCCTGACTTTGAAGGCTTGCGCAACAAGACCTTTGAGTTATGCGAGTTCCTCACCGACGTGCTGCGCGTCGACAAGCTCGCCGGTCGGTTCCCGTATCGCGTGGGATTGCACCAAAGCTGTCATGGTTTGCGAGAATTGCGATTGGGCGCCTGCAGCGAGATCGTAGGTCCGGCGTACGGTAAGGCCCGCCAGCTACTTGAACTGATCGACGGCATCGAGCTGGTAGAACTCGAGCGGGCCGACGAATGTTGCGGGTTCGGCGGAACGTTCGCCGTCAATGAGGCGGCCGTATCGGCGATGATGGGGCAGGACCGCGTCCGAGACCACGAGCGCGCCGGCGCTGAAGTGCTGACGGCTAATGATATGTCGTGCCTGATGCACCTTGACGGGCTGATTCGCCGCGAAGGCAAGCCGATTCGCGTGATGCACATTGCCGAGATTCTGGCCGGAACCGAAGGGTAAAACGCATGGACCACGCCACTCGAGCCGCCGAATTCGTCGCCGACGAGCCCCGCACCCATTGGCATGACGGGGCATTGTGGTTCGTGCGCGCCAAGCGCGACAAGGCGGCCCACAGCTTGCCCGAATGGGAGCTGCTGCGAGAAACGGCCTCGCAAATCAAAGCGCATGCCATTTCTCGGCTGGCCGATTACCTGGAAGAGTTCGAACGCAACGCCGCGAGGCTCGGCGCCAAGGTGCACTGGGCCCGCGATGCCGAAGAGCATAACCAGATCGTACTCGGCATTCTCCAGAGCCATGGCGCGCAGCGCGTGGTAAAGAGCAAATCAATGCTCACTGAAGAGTGCCATCTGAATCCGTATCTCGAACGTCACGGCATCCAGGTGGTCGACACCGACTTGGGCGAGCGGATCGTGCAATTGGCCGGCGAACCGCCCAGCCATATCGTGCTGCCCGCCATTCACAAGAAGAAAGAAGACGTCGGCGAAATTTTCCATCGTTTCCTGCACACCGAGGCGGGCGCCTCCGATCCCAAGTATCTCACCGAGGCGGCGCGGCGCCACCTGCGCGAAAAATTCGTCGAGGCCGACGCGGGTTTGACCGGCGTGAATTTCGCCGTGGCCGAGACAGGTGGATTCGTCGTGTGTACGAACGAAGGCAACGCCGACCTGGGCGTATCGCTCCCCAAGCTGCACATCGCCTGCATGGGCGTCGAGAAGATCATTCCCCGCGCCAAGGATCTGGCCGTGTTCCTGCGGTTGCTGGCGCGTTCAGCGACCGGACAGCCGATCACGACCTATTCATCGCACTTTCACGGGCCGCGACCCGGCGGGGAATTGCACATCGTCCTGGTCGACAATGGCCGGAGCGAGATCCTGGCCAGCGATGATTTTCGTCGGTCGCTGAATTGCATCCGCTGCGGCGCCTGCATGAACACCTGTCCCGTCTACCGCCGCAGCGGCGGCCATAGCTACGCCGCAACCGTGCCCGGCCCGATCGGCTCGAT
>DASZUP010000614.1:0-5501 GCA_035547635.1 Pirellulales bacterium | reverse complement strand
CGGCCCATGCCTTGCGCGATCTGCACCGCGCGGTCGCTTTCGTCAAGCCCGGGCGAATCGAGCTGGATGGTAAAGCTGGGAACGGGCGCATCTCGCAGTTGCGAAGTGACGGCCAGCACCGCGGCGGAGTCGATTCCGCTGCTCAAGTAGCTGACCACCGGTACGTCTGCGCGCAAGCGGATTTCGACTGCGCGCCGAAACGTCTCGCGGAATTCATCGACCAGATTGCTAGAGTCGTCCGGATCGAGTTCCTCGCCTCGGTCGGGAAACTCCAGATCCCAATACGCTTTTTCGGCGAGGGCCGGCGGTTCGGCATTGTCGGCCAGGTCGAGCTTGAGTTGATGGGCCGGCGATAGGGACGAGATGCTCTGGAAGGCCGTTCGCCCGCTCGGCATGGCGAAGAAGGTGAAGGCGTGGTCGATGCCGCGCAGGTCGACGGCGGCGGGAACTTTGCCCGAGGCGAGCAGGCCCTTGATCTCTGAGGCGAAGTAGAGCCAATCGCCTTGCCGCGACCAGTAGAGCGGGCAGATGCCCATCCGGTCGCGAGCCAGCAGCAGCGTACGCCGGCGGCGATCCCAAAGTGCAAACGCGAACTGGCCGCGCAAATGGGCCAGCAGCCCTTCGCCGTGTTCCTCCCAGAGATGAACGAGCAGTTCCGTGTCGCAGGAAGTGCGAAACGCGTGACCGCGGGTGATCAGCTCGGCCCGGCGTTCGGGAAAGTCGAACAGTTCGCCGTTGAACACGACGGCGATTGACTCATCTTCATTGAAGATCGGCTGCCGGCCGTCTGCCAGGCCGACGATGCTCAAGCGGCGCGATGCCAGGCCGATGCCCGGCTCGGTCCAGAGTCCTTCGTCATCCGGGCCGCGATGCACGAGCGCGGCGGACATTCGCTGCAGGGCGGGGCGGTCGATCTCGCGTCGGCCGCGCAAATCAACGATGCCGGCAATGCCGCACAAGGAAGGTTCGGGGGTTAAGGTAAGTCAAAATGCAAAATGCAAAATACAAAACCGGAAGTCTTTGTCCGCCATTTTGACTTTTGCATTTTGCATTTTGCATTAGCTGCCGGCCAACAAATCGCGTGTCCACGCAGCCCACGGTTGGGGGCGAAAGCCGCTGAGCCTAGGCGCATCTCCAGTCCGTTCCAACTTTGACCTCACTGGGGCATCGCATCGCTCTGCCGCCAGCCACCCGGCGCTTGTTGGGAGGCAGAGTCTTGCACGGCTCCCCCTCACCCCGGCCCTCTCCCAGTGGGAGAGGGAGGACGAGAGAAGACCTCTCGCTTTGGGAGAGGGGTTGTCGTTTCGCGCGAGGGATTTGTCTTTCCTTCGCCGTGGGCTTCGGCGCTATGCCTTGCCCTGCATGGCGGCGGCGAGGATCTGCGAGGTGCTCTCGCGCATGATGCGCGGATCGACCTGCTTGCCTTCGATGAGCGTCTTGCGGACGTCCTTGCCGGAAATGAAAACGGGCTTTTCTTCTTTATGCAGCTCCATCAGATCGACGCGACCGACCGAGTCGTAGTAGGCGGCGAAGCCGACCTTGAGCGGCTGAATCTTCAGGTCGCCGGCCAGGTTGCTGAAGATCTCCTGGGCGTCGAAATCGCCCCAGATGGCCGTGCCGTCATAGTAGGGAGCGTCGGCGTGCTTGCGGCCGATGACGATGTCCGTGAAGCCGAAGTTCTGGCGATAGATGGAGTGCATCACCGCTTCCTTCGGGCCGCCGTAGAACATCTTGATGTCCAGGCCCAGCAAGATCACGCGGTCGGGCACGCTCTCGCTGCGCGGGCCCCACAGCTCGGCGTCGCTGTCGCCTTCGCCCAGTTGCCGCTTGTCGATCAAGGCTTCGTAGGTTTCCATCCGCACGTCGGCCGGCACGTCGTCGCCCTTGGTCTCGCCGATCAGCGGGTTAAGGCAGGCGCCGGCGTTGTGGCCGGCTCGCAGCAGAGTTTCCAGACCATAGACCAGGGCGTACTCATGCGCGCGGTGCAGCGGGTTGCGAGTCTGGAAGGCGACCACTCGCTCCCAGCCTTTCGATGCCAGCAAGGATCGCACTTCGCGCGGCGAGAGCACGTGCTTGCCCAGCTTCGGGTGCTTCGGCTGCGGCAGGACGTGAATCTTGCCGCCGATCAGGTGCGTCTTGTCAGCGTCGCCTTTGAGCACCATGTCGGCGCCCGGATGATCAGTCCGCTCGGTGAGGTAGACGCTCTTGATGTACTTGGCCTTGTCCCAGGGGAAGACGTCGGTGACGTCGAGCGTGGCGACAATCTCGCCGCTTTTGTTGGTCAGGGCGACGCGCTGGCCCGCGGCCAACTGGCCAGCCAGTTCGCTGGTGACCGGGAACGAGAGGGGAATGGTCCACGCATAACGCTGCCCTTCGTGTTCGATGTAACCGTGGTCCAAGACGCAGTTGTAAGTGGCGGAATCCATCGGCCCGGTGAGCGGGCTGAGCGTGCCGTCGCCCAAGCGATAGACGGTCGACAGATCGGCGTCGGAAACGGGGACCTTGGTCAGCTTGGCCGCATCGGCCTTGAATGCTTCGACTTCGCCGGCGGGAACCATGCAGCAGACAGGTTCTTTCAAGCCGCCATGAGGAGGGGGGAGTTTCGACATCGATCGTTTCCTTCGCAGACGTACTACGTCAGACGGTTCCGGTGGGGTGAAACAGGCAAGTATAGGAAAAACGCCCGGCGGCGAAAAGGCGACGCGCCGCGGGGCAGAAATAGAAACGTCTGCTTATGCCAATCCAGAGGCAAGCGACGGAAGCCGCAGTTTTAGGAGGAGGGGAACCACTGATCTCCACTGATTGACGCTAATTAGAGTAGATGAGCGTTTCGTTAGTGTTCCCCCTTCTTTCTCAGGGCGGGTCGTAGCCGCCGGGGTGAAAGGGATGGCAGCGGCAAATCCGCAGCACGCCGCGCCAGGCGCCCCGCACGGCGCCGTACTTTCGCACTGCCCCGATGAAGTAGTTGCTGCAGGAGGGAGTGAACCGGCACTGGCGGCCGATGATCGGGCTGAGCGTCCACTGGTACACCCGGGTCAGACCGATCAGGAGCCATGCCGGCAAGTCCCAGAGAAAACGCAACGCGGGACGTTCCGGCCGGAAACGGGGCGCTTCGGCGGCAGAAGGCCCATCGGGCCGCGGCGTCGATTCGCTCATGAGCGTCTCCGGCGGCCAGAGCCGCCGCGGCGAAGTTTGCGCGCCGCATGACGCGCCAAAGCAGCGAACGAAGCTTGCAACGAGATCAGGTCGGGTTTGACTCCCTGCCGTGGAATCACAATCAAATCCGTTCCGCCGGGAAGCTCGGCCCGACTGAGCCGAAACGCCTCTCGCAGCAGCCTCTTCCAGCGGTTGCGAACTACGGCGTTACCAACCTTGCGAGAGACGGAAAGCCCCAGCCGGGCGTAGGGCAGCTCATTTTCGCAGGCATGCACGACCAGGTTGCCATCAGAAACGACGCAGCGACGCCGATAGGCGCGTTGGAAATCGATGCCGCGCCGCACGTGGCGCCGCTTGGGAAAGCTCTGATCGGCGGGCGGATCAGAGGCCGCCGGGACTGTGGGGCCCCGGTTCATCGGGGCCGCCGTCTGGGGAACCGGCATTGCCGGAGCCGCCGTCGTCGGCGTCGTTGTCGTTGTCGGCGCGCTCGCCCTCGGATTCAGATGGTCGTCCTGGTTCGCTTTCGTCACCGTCGTTGCTCGATGGATCAAGTTCTTCGGGAACCAGGGGCTTGGCATACCACCGGTCATCATGCGTCTGGCTGGGCGGAAGCGAGGTCCGCGCAATGCGGCGCGCGTATCTTCCGCCCATGATAATCAACACCATCAGCCCGAGCCCAAGCACGATCAATCCCAGCAAGGCCATCAGCAGCTTGGCTCGCAGCAGCGGCTCGATGGCGCCTACCATCGCAGTTCCTTGCGCGGCTGAACGGGATGGCCGGCATCGATTTTACGAATCGCCTCCAGGCTTTCCTCGTCGAGTTTAGTCGGCAACACGATCTGGATTTCGGCGTATAGGTCGCCCGGCGACTTGCCGGCCGCGGCGACGCCGTGCCCCTTGATGCGCAGTTTTTTTCCGCTGGAAACGCCGGGCGGCACGCGCAGCGAGACGGTTCCCGTCGGCGTGGGGACGTCGACCACGGCGCCTTCGGCAGCCTCTAGCAGGGACAGAGGCGTTTTGACGTACAGATGTTCGCCGCGCCGCGTGAACCACGGATGCGGCGCCACGTGAACGGTGATCAGGATATCGCCTCGCTCGCCATCGAAGCCGGGCTCGCCCTGGCCGCGAAGCCGGATTTTCTTGCCTTCGTCGATGCCGGCAGGGATTTTAACGACCAGCGTTTCCGTGCCGCCCGAAGGGCGAGCAATGTTCAGGTGCGTCTCGCCGCCGGTCACCGCAAGCTGGAAGGGAATCTGAATCTCACTGTGTAGATTCTGGCCCGCCGCGCGTCCGGCGGGACGGCTGCGGCGCCCCGTCGGGCCGGTCGGCCCGGCGCCGCGACGAAACTGGCTGAAAAAGTCGGCGAAACCGCCGCCCGTCGGCTCGCCGCCGAAGAACTGGGAAAAGTCGAATTCCGGTCCGCCCGGTCCGCCGCCCGTCGGTCGCCAGCCGCCGCCGGGCCTCGGCCCCGCGCCGCCAACGCTTTCAAAGCCGGCGCCGTACTGGTTGTACAGCTCGCGCTTTTTCGGATCTTTCAGCACGTCGTAGGCGGCTTGCACGGCCTGAAATTTTTTCTTAGCCGTTTTATCGTCAGGATTTACGTCAGGATGGTACTTGCGGGCCAACTTGGCGTAAGCCTTGTCGATGTCGGCCTGCGATGCGTCGCGGCTGACTTCCAGCGTCTTGTAATAATCCTCGGCCATGCTCACGCCATGAGTGTTTGACGAATTTCCTTCCGTGCCATTGGCATTTTAGGGGCCTACCCGGCCTGACAGCAAGACGCGTAGAATTTCAAAATGCACGGGCTGAAATGCCGTTAGGTTCCTAATTGCAAAGCAGTTGCGCGCAGCCGGCGCGGGGTTGCGATTGCTGCGGCCGTAACGACTGCAACGCCTT
Organism: Pirellulales bacterium; assembly: GCA_035547635.1. GTDB lineage: Bacteria > Planctomycetota > Planctomycetia > Pirellulales > JAICIG01 > JAICIG01. The sequence continues at coordinate 449 of DASZUP010000614.1, read as the reverse complement.
TCGGGCGTCACTTGGCCTCAATCGGCCTGTCGCCCGCGTCGCCGCAGCGGCCTGCCATTCTGCGAGGCGAGAATTCGAATCGGGCTGCGTGGCGTGCTAGATTTGCGGGATAAGTCGTCCGTTTGGCAGATACCATGCCAGCTTCCGTACGGCGCCGCCTCACTGCCAGTGTCTTCGCCCCGTTTTTGCTGAAAGAGGCTTTCGATGTTTGTCGGCAGCACGTTCCGGTTTCGTCTTCGCTCCGCGGTCGTCCCAGCAGGCCTTGCTTATGCGCTATTGTGCAGTCTCGGCGGCTTGCCTTGCGCTCATGCCGCGGGCGAACTGACGTTGACCGTAGTTGATGCCGAAACTCGTCAGCCAATCGCCTGCCGGATGCACATCACGGACGAGAAGGGCCGGTCGAAACGCGCCTCTCGGATGCCCTTCTGGCAGGACCATTTTGTTATTCC
>DASZUP010000613.1:0-9980 GCA_035547635.1 Pirellulales bacterium | reverse complement strand
GCATCAAGATCACCGTCGCCGGCGACGAACTATACGAGTACCTCGATTTCGCCAAGACCTGTAAAGAAGGCCACTTCGCCTTCCAGCAGCATGATCCCGGCAGCAAGGTCTCGATCCGCAAGGTCGAAGTCCTGCCGCTGGCCGATTGACCTGATCGCATCGCCGAGCGAAGCAAATGCCAACGTATCGCGGCGGCCTGCGCGCGGCCGCCGCCGTCGTTACGTGGCGTTCGGCAGGAAACGCTGCAGCTCATGTTACTCGAATTTCGTCGGCCGGATGATAATGGAATCGTCCACGAGTTGAAACGGGATCAGGTCGGCCAGCAGCTCGTCGCAACGCCGGATGTAACGTGCATTGGAATCGGCCCGCTCTTGAAGCGGCCGGATCTTCTGTTCGCGCAACTGAGCTAACTCGGCCAGGCGACTCTGACCGTCGATCATGGCATCCAGCACTTTTCGCTGCGCGGCCAGACCGGCCAGGTCGATGTCGGCGGCTACTTTCATTTCGATGAGCCGCGCCGCAGGCCCCTCCCCTTCTTTCAGCTTGGCCTCAATCGCCGCGCGCCGCGCCTCGACGCCCGCCAGTTCGACCTTGAGCAGCGAACGCTTGACCTTCAAGTCGCTGACTGCCGCTGCGCTCAGCTCCTCCACGCCCTCCAACTGCTCTTCGACGGCCCGCACCTGCTTTCTCAACTCGGCCAACTGCGGGGCGGTTTCGCCTTGGGCGGCGACGAGTCCGGCTTTTGCGTCCTCGGCGAGTTCTACGGCCAACGGCAGGAAATCGTGATTGTAAACGTCCAGGAAGTCTTGGGCCGCTTGCTTCGCTTCTTCAACCGACGGGGCGAGAAAGGCGTACTCTTGCAGCAGAGGCCGGGCATCCGCCGGGGCGGAAGAGACCTGACTGATATTGAGCCGCCATGGGCTCTTCTCGGTCCTGCGGTAAAACGCAGTGTGGAACACGTCGCTCTGTGCAAATCCGACGTGCTTACGCTGCCGTGGGCGAATGCTATCGTCAAAGTCTGCAGTCAAGCGGGCTTGGAACAACAATCTGCGCTCGCCGGGAAAGGAGAACGTCGGGTAGAAGGGCCCGCTGCCTGGCCTGCCATACACAGTCTCCCGGAGCCGCTCCGACGCAGGCGACGAACGAAACGCGGCAAGTCGCTGTACATCGTTCGCGGCAAGCGGATGAAAGACGGTCTCTCCGTCCAACATCTCAGCCCACTCCAGAATCGGAGCGAACCCTCGCACGATCGCTGCGTGAGGAAGCTGCCCGGCAAGTTGGTCGCAAAGCTTCTTGCGGAACTGACCGTCGCTGGCTGTATTGCCGAATCTACCGCGACCTTGAAGTGCGTCTTCGATATCAACCACCCAAGGCGCTTCTTCCAGCACGACCTTGAGTTCTCTCTGCCGCCGACTCTCTGGCGCCGCCTCGCCTGCCTCTACTTTGGCTCGCACAATGTCAGTGCCCGGTGGATCTGCTACGCAGGGCTGTCCCGTCAGCAACAACGGAACTACAAAGAACCAAGGCCAGAGTTGTCTCATGGATTCGTTCATTCGTGATGCTCCTTGTGCTAATCGGTCCGCGACTCGGCGCCGGCCTGCATATCGGGAAATGTTCTCTTGACGAGTCCGTACGCGGCCCGGTCCATGGGTTGCCTGAATTTACCAGTTTTTTCTGGAGCCTGCTGGAGAACCGCCAGGTCACGGCAATAACCGCGTGTGACCTTTGCCCCCTTTGCGCCCGACCGGAAGGAGCTTGCACGCGCGCGTTCGACAGACGATGCTGGCGTTCTGCCAGAGACGCTTGTCCGCCAAACCGGAGGAATCGCGATGAAGTCGTCGATCTACCTGCTCGCGCTGGCTGCCCTGGTCGTCGCGCCGTTGCAATCTTCTGCCGCAGGCGATGTCCCGGCTAAGACCGTGAAGGTTTTCATTCTGGCCGGTCAATCCAATATGGAAGGCAAGGCGCCCAACGCGTTGCTCGACCGCCAAGCGGACGATCCCAAGACCAAGGACCTGTTCGCTCATCTGCGGAAGGATGGCAAGTGGATCGTGCGCGATGATGTGTTCATCAAGTTTCTCAAACGCCGCGGCGGGTTGACCATCGGCTACGGTTCGCCCGATCGCACCGGCGTGGAACTGGAATTCGGCACGGTCATGGGCGACCATTTTGACGAACCCGTGCTGCTCATCAAAGCGGCCTGGGGCGGTCGCTCGCTTTGCAAAGATTTTCGCTCGCCTTCGGCCGGCCTGCCCGCAGAAGACAAGCTGCAAGCCGAACTGGAGCAGGCCCGACAACGAATTGAGCGGAACAATGAGCAGCGCAACCGCAACGATCCGCTGCCGAAGCTGGACGATATCAAGCGCCAGTATGGTTCGTCCTACCGCGAGATGCTGGCCGAAGTGAAGCAGACGCTTGATCAATACGAGACATTGTTTCCCCCCTTGAAAGGCAAGCAACTGGAGTTGGCGGGCTTCGTCTGGTTCCAGGGCTGGAATGACCAGTATGGCGGTCAGGACGAATACGAATTGAACCTGAAACATTTCATCGGCGACGTCCGGCGCGATCTCGGCGCTCCGCGGTTACCGATCGTGATCGGCGCCATGGGGCAGAACGGCTCGCGGCCCGCACAGCGCGCCATGCTGACGATCCAAACCGCCCAACTCGCCATAATCGACGTCCCGGAGTTTCAAGGGAACATCAAAACGATCCGCACCGACGTACTGGTCGACAAGGCGGCCGAGCAGCTTTATCCGCAGTGGAAAGAGCGGCTGGACGAGTGGAAGCAAGTCGGCGGCGACCATCCTTACCACTATCTGGGCAGCGCCATCTGGTTCCAGCGGATCGGCCATGAAATGGGTACGGCGATGCTGGAACTAATCGACGGCGAAGGGTCGTCGCGGGCGACGGAGTGACGGTCTTCGGTGCGAGCGCAAGCCTCGTTGAGGCAGCGAGATCTGGCTTGCAGGCGATGGTCTAGAGGGACGCACAAGGCCGCTTTTGCGGCCGTCCGCCTTCGATAGCGCCCTCACTTCTTCAACGCCACATCCACAAATTCGAACAACGCCTTCGTCGCTGGGTCGTCGGGCACTCCGAGATTGTCGTTCAGCCGGTTGTGGTCGGTCTCGCGAGCGCCGAACAGCGTGACGGGAATTTCGGCGTCCGTCAGCGCGGCGCCGAGACGCTGGGCCTGCGCCGCGTTGTCCGGGTGCTGGGCGACGTAGAGGATCAGAAAGGGCGGAATGCCCTTGTTCTTGGCCACGTGCGTAACGGCGGAATAATCTCGGTGCTTTTCCGGGCTGTTGCCGAACTTCTCTCGATGGCCGTACTTGGCTTGCGGCTGACCATGCACGCGGCGCCGCGTCTCGGCCGTCTCAATGATTGCCGGCACGTCGTAGGTGTCGCCGTCGACCGGTACGCATCCGACAAGCGCGCTGAACGGAACTCCCTCGGCTTTCAAGTAGCGATCGTCGATGGACATCAGCGCGGCGAGCTGCGCCCCGGCGGAATGCCCCATCACGAAGATTCGCTCGGGATCTCCGCCGTACTCGGCGATATGTTCGTGGACCCAACCCAGCGATTTGGCGACGTCGCGAAAGATGGTTTCCATCTCCACCTTCGGCAGCAGCCGGTAGTTCGTGGAAACGAACACGAAGCCCTTGTCGACGAACGTCTGCGGCTTGTGCTGCACGCTGCTTTTATCTCCCGTCTGCCAGCCGCCGCCGTGAATCCAGAACACGACGGGATGTTCCTTGCCCTCCGCCGGCGCATAGATATCGAGCACCTGCCGTTCTTGCTGGGGCTGAGCGTACGGTACGTCGCGGTGAACCTTCGGCTCTGCCGCGGCGCCCTGTGCGACAAACGTTGACGCGCCGAGAAACAGAATCGCTGCAATCGCTTTCATGGTGTTTCGTCTCCGTAATAAATCGCCAGCCAGACCGTCGGTTCGTCGGGCGTCGTCCATTCTACCCGATGGCGGCGATGGGCGGGGATGTTCAGGAACGAGCCGGGCGCCAATTCCACCTCGCCGTCTTCGAGCCGCAGCCGGGCGGCGCCTTGCAGCAACACGACCCATTCGTGCTGCTGCTGATCAAACCAGAAGCCTTCGGGAGAGGCATGGCCGAAAGAGACGATGCGTTCGATGCGGAGGCTATCCGAGGCGAGCAAGGTAGTGAAAAGTTCCTCGGGCAATCGGCCCGGCAGATCGGCGAACAGGTTGGCTGGGAGCGTCATGACTCGCATTGTAGCCGACGCTATTTCCGTATTCGAGCGAGGGCTGCTTCGATCTGGATTGCCCGCCGTCGCCCCTTTCGATGAACGCAGGATCCCGCGGAGGGATTCGATGTCGGGCGCCATCTCTGACAGCCTCCAACCGTCGACACGGCGTCGGCGGGCGAGGCGCGGCGAACCGCCCCGCGCTGCAAACGTCGCCGCAAGTCGCGACCGCTTGCCCCTCGAGTCGCCGTCCGGGCGGACGTCCTGGGCAGGGAGGCCGCTTGCTGCTATCCTGGCACGGTGGCTCGACTTGCCGCAAAGTTGCCGGGATTCATAGAGCCCTCGGTCGAACCCGGCGAGTTCCTTGGACTCCTTACAGTAAGCCCCACGCGCCCGTAGCTCAATCGGATAGAGCAGCGGACTTCTAATCCGCAGGTTACAGGTTCGATTCCTGTCGGGCGTGCTTCATATCGAGAGCCAAGGAGGCGCTCGCTCGTCGGCGCCGTCACTTTGGTTTGTTCTGACTGTGCCGAGCAGGCGGCAATCATTCTCTTCCCGCAGTTCGAGAACTTCTTTCTGATTCGCCTGGGCCGGCGCCGCGTTGCGATCGCTGATCGAACGCTCACGACAAGAATCTGCCGGATTCCCCAGCTGGCCGCGCCGCCGGCGATGGGGCGCTGCCCGGCGCTCACAAGGTGACCGTCTCGGAACCGGCGCCCGAGGTATCGAAACCCGCGACAGAAATGACCGAAAGCGACTATGCCGTGCCCGACGTCCAACCGCCTCCCTTTGCCGTCGAGTATACCGATCCGCGTCAATCCACGCTCACGGCCGAGGTAAAAGCGGATGGGGAAAATAATTTCGACTTCGAATTGAAGGAATAATGACGCGGCGTGCTCAAACACCAGGAGCCTGACGGCGACAAAGAAACGCGTCATCAGGCATGCGAACGGGCCGCTCACTATATCTGCCGACTCGCAACCGCAGGCGGCCGCCGGCCCAGCGGATTGCGTAGGACGTCGGCAAATTCCTGGATGGGGGGCGCCGACGTACAGCGTAACCGCGCGTGGGCCTGCGCGACCGTACGGCGTGATCTTCTGTGTGCGAGGGGCGACGCCCTCACGGAACAGAACGGGTTGCTGGCACGGCTGCGCGCGCGGAAAACGGATGATCCGCCCAGATTCTTCTTGCCAGCTAATCGTGCGAATTTTTGTCTGCCCGATTGCCGAGCGGCGACTCGCAATCGGCAGGCGCTGGCGCCGCTTGAGAAAACATTCCTGTTGCCCTGCATGCCCCAATTGAATAAAAGGATTCAAATGGGTCGCGATTCCCCCCACAACTACGGAATCGCCGACGCGGGGCGCCAGGCGCCGGCTCCGTTTCTTTCGTTTGGGAAAGGGGGAAGCCGGTTTAAGTCCGGTCGGCGGCAAGTTCGCGCGAATATCCGCTTGCGGATTGGAAATAGAAGCAGGGTCGGTGCAGGTACCTACGAAATCCTCGGCAGCAGTTTTGGCTCTGCCGAGGATTTTTGTTGACCGGAATCAAACGCCCGCTATCATGATAAGTGCTGGGGCAACCCAGCAACGCCCGGTCCAGGTACCTGCCCCGCCTGTGATCGGGTTTTTTTATTGGCTGCACGCCCGCACTGCGAGCTTTTGGTTATCTGCAGCCCGAAAGGCTTAGCCCCTTTGTGCGACGGCAGGCCGGTAGATTTGCTCCCCGGCAGATTCCCACGCCGTCAGACTCTTTGTTCAACTAGGCCCGGTCTGATTCGAACAGACGACCAAGGGATTATGAGTCCCCTGCTCTAACCGCTGAGCTACGGGCCCTAAACGCCGCGCTGGCGGCGATTTTTCCAATACTTCCGCTACCGGCCAGCTTTGTCGCGACGTGCGACAGGATGGCGGTTGGCATTCCGGAAGCTCTGCGAGGAACCAAATTACCCGAAAAGCGCTCGCCGGAAAACCAGGATCGCCTGGTCTCGGACTTTCCCCCCTGCTCGCACGTAAGGCCGCCGGGAGCCAGTCGGCGCCGCGCGGTCTTGACGATTGGACCGCCGAAGCCCCCTGGCCTCCATCCATTCTGGGCGGACGGCGCTTGCGGCGACGGTCAATCAGTAATCGCCGTTTTTGGCGCCTGGGTTGCAGCCCAATAGAGTCGTTCGCTTGCCTGGCAGGCGGCCAAAGGATTTGCGGCGCTAGGATGCGCCGCGCGCCGCCTGCAGCAACGGTTCTCGAAAGGAGCGGCAGATGCAATACCATGAAGAGCGGAAAGGCCTGCACTTCGAAATCGACGAGGGCGACTATCGCATATCGCCCGGCGAATCAAAAAAATGCAGGCCGATTTGGAGACCTTGAAAAAGGCCGTGGCGGATTTTCCGGTCGCGGGTTTGAAAGTTCGGATCACGATCCTCAATCCGGGGACGATCCGGGCCGAGCTCAGCCTGCATTTGCCCGGTCGCACGCTGCACGCGGCAGACGATCATCGGCAGTTTCACCCGGCCTGGGAGCGCTGCATTCACCGCTTGCTCCATGAGGTGGGAGAATACAAGGAAAAGCTGTCGAACAAGCCGGTTTACGCCCATGAGGCAAAAGGCACGCTGCACGACGTCCAGCCAGTGCAGGCTCCCGACGGCGAGGCGATCGAAGCCGCGGTCCGTGACGGCGATTATCGTCGGTTCCGCGAAGCGCTCTCGGTCTATGAAGAACCGATGCAAGGCCGAGTCGGACGCTGGGTGGAGCGATATCCCGAAGCGGCGGCGGCGCTGGGAGATGGATTGACCCTTTCGCAAATCGTTGAAGAGACGTTTTTGAACGCCTTCGAAGGTTATGCCGACAGGCCGCCGCTGCGACTGGGCCAGTGGCTGGAAGGGCTCATCGATCCATCGCTTCGACAACTTCTGCAGCATCGTGATCAGGAGCAGGAGAATTTGAGCTTTATCGAGTCGGCCAAGGCCGCCGAAAGCGAGCGACCAGCATAGCAAGGCAAGCGGAGCGCTGGCCGGAAGGAAGGAAGCTCCGTCCAGCTTTCCGCTGCTGCGGTACAGCCACAATCTAGCCGACGGACGCGACCGCCACTGCCGGGCTGACGGCAAACGCGTTACGACTCTGCGGGAGCGGCGTGGAGAAAGCGAAACCCTCGATAGTAAGCTTTCCAGGACAATCGACCATTGTCGGCCATGTCCGGCGCTCCTTTTCCTGAGCTGCTTTGCTTGCTACGAGTGCTCCACGTGCCCGCCCGCGGCGCCAAAGCTTTGAAGGGGAGCGAGCAGGTCGGCAGCGATTGGACGCACGCACGAGGCGTCAGGTTCGCTTGAGTCGCAACGCTTCGCCCGGCGCGGTTCGTCGCGGAACGCGGGGTTCTTCGCAAACGCGCATTTCGCCGGACCTGGCGACGAACCACTCGTCCTTGTCGCTCCGCTTGGCATGGACGAATTCGAACTGAAAGCGTATCAAGCTTCCCGGCGGCAAGTCTTCTGTCGGGAGGTCGATGTAATGGATTTCCTCCCCCGCGTTCGCCGTTGAGGCTCGGCCCCCGCAGCCGCGCCGACCGGCTTGCCATTCGAGCGTGGCCGGAGCATCCAGCATGATTCTCAGAATCTTGCCCTGCGGCAACGTCGGCCGTTGGTGGTTAGTGCGCCAGATCACGTGCCGCCCTTCGGCTTGTTCCAAGACATATCGCCGCCAGGTCTGAGCCGGCAGATCGAATACTTGCCCTTCCGCGAGCGAGCGTCGCAGCTTGATATATTCGGCGTGCGCCCAAGCCAGAGGCATGGCCGATCCGCTCGGGCGGCCGAAGAAGAGCTCTCGCGACGGAATGTCCGCCGCGTCCCAGATCTGTTCCGGCAGCATTTTGCCGTCGCCCGCGAAACGTTCCATGGCCGCTAAGAGTCGCTCCGCTTCGTTCGGCCTGCCGGCCAGCAGTTCGTAGTGCGCTCGTTCCCCGGTCAGCAACGGCCAGGATCTTCCAATGCCGCTTTCTCCATCGAACGGAGAGCCGTCTCGCTTTTCGCCATAGCCGTCGTGGTTGTAGCGGCGCCACACAGGTCCCATGGGCGTGTCGGTCTTCAGTAAGGCGTCGATCACGCGCACCGTATTGAGAATTCGCGGGTCGTCGGGCGCCCGAAGTCCGAATCGCACGAAGGCCAGGGCGTCCACGCTGACCACGTCTTCAGGGGGCAGTTCATTCTGGGGCCACCGCCGATACCAGAATTCGAATTCGCCACGATACTTCATCGGCGAGCCGCGACGATCCGGCGGGGCGACCCGCAAGTAATACCCGGAGACGCCGATGCGGCGAGCCAGCGGCGTGTCTTCCACGTACGTCCAGTAATCGATGGAGTCATGCCAGGCGTCGGCCGTCTCGAGAAAGACGCGGGCCAGCGTTTCGTCGCCCTGTTCATGGGCCAGTTGTGACCCCACGACCAGAGCGGCGATCATGTCGGAAAGCGAAAACGGCGTGAAGCCCCGGGCGTCTTCCCAGCGGTCTTCCTGGGCTGAAGGCCCCTGCCGGACGATACGCCCGAGCGCTCGGCGCACCATCGGCCAATAGCGGCGGCGGTCGCCGGCCGAAAGCAAATCGGCACGGTTGGCCAGATCGAACAACAGCACCGGCAGCGAGGTTTCGCCGAGTTGCCGACCGGTCCAGCGCGCGGCGCCATTGACGGCCTGGTTTTGCGTCCAGCCGCCGTTGGCCTTTTGCGTGGCCTGGCAGTATTCCAAAGCGCGCAGCGCCGAGTCGCCGTCGCCCGCCGCCAGCAAACCGCCGGCAACCATGTACAGGTCTCGCGGCCAGACGACATGATACCCGACGGGTCCGAAGCCGCCGTTCGTCTTTCGCGCCGCGCCCCAGGGAATGGAAAGGCTGGCGACAAACGCGCCCGCGATGGTCTTGTCCTCGTGCGTTTTCAACACCATCGTACTGGCGCGATAGAGATCTCGGGCGGCGCCGGGCGGCGACTCGAAGTCTTGTAATCGCGCTTGCCATGTTTTCCACTGTTCGGCGACGCGTCTCTGTAGGGCGTCGGCGTCCGCGAAAATCGTCTGGCGCGTGCGCGTGGCGGCTTCTTCCGGCGCGTTGCCGAATCCGAGCGCCAAAACGAACTCGCCGCCGCCGTCCAGGTCAAGTTCCGCGGCCAGCCCGATATTGCCGCGCGGCGCGTACCGATAAGTTTGTACGAGCCTGCCGTATTTTCGAAGTTGCCGCCTGCCGTCCGAGACGCCCGCATAGCCGACCGATAGCTTCTTCCATCTCACGGACGCGCCGAGAGCCGCACAATGATCGTCTTCTCGAGCAAAGAGCAGCGGTTGACCGCCAAAATCGCCCGTCCAACCGTGGTTGCGCCAGCCATGATTTCCCAGGTGCGAATGAAGGAGAACGTGAACGCGGTAGTCTTCCCGTCGGCCCGCCGACGGCACAAAGCGGACTCGCTGGACCAGCGCGGCAGCGTCGGGATGCGCAAACGCCGTTTTCTCGATCCGGTAGCGGCCCTGCCGACAGTGGTTCGTGAGGCGGTAGATCGCAGCGCCTTCATCCACCCACTCGATCGCATGCTCGGCGTCGCGACTCTCTTCCGAGTAAAAGCCATGACGGTCGCTGACGATCAACTCCATCCGCGCGACGGCGGGCTGGTCGGCGCGCGGAAAGAAGACTTCGGTCACAATGCCGTGGTGCAATGTGAACCAGACGGTGGACTGACGGCCGAGCGACGCGCCTACCGCCTGCTTTGCGCTGGAAGTCCAGTAGGGCGTCTTGCCGGGAAATCC
>DASZUP010000612.1:0-8380 GCA_035547635.1 Pirellulales bacterium | reverse complement strand
TGGGAAGCCTGTATATCTGCAGCGAGCGATTGCGGCTGTTCGGATCGCTCGAACCGGAAGCAGAAGAGAATCCTGATCTCCCCCCCGCGCTCAAACGAAGAAAGAAAGAAGCTCACTACCGCGGCTCGGGCGCGGTCGATCCAAAGCGCGTGCGCGAGGCTCTGGAGCGCGGCGCCGCCTGGCAGCGCAGCAACTATCGAATCGATCCGCCCCAGTGGTGTTACTATTACCTTTATGCCTACGAGCGATATCAAAGCTTCCGCGAACTGACGCCAGGCGAGGGCAAAGCCAACGTGGATTGGTACGAGGATGGATTCCGATTTCTAGCGAGCACGCAGCGTTCCGATGGTTCCTGGCTGGGCCCTCCCGGCGAACACACGGTCGCCGACACGGCCTTCGGCGTCTTGTTCCTGTTGAGGTCGACGAAAAAGGTCATCGAGAGGGCGAAACTCCTGGGCTCGGGCATGCTCATAGCCGGTCGCGGTTTGCCGGCGAACATGAACGAGGCGGAGCTGCGGTTGGGGGGCGTTCGCGCCAAGCGGATCTCCGGTCCGGCGAAGCAGTTGCTTTCGATCATGAACAATCCCAATGATCCGAAGTTTGAACAGGCCGTCGCCGCCATCGAAGAGCATGGCATCGAACCTGGCGACGAAACATTAACCGAAGTCGCCCGGCGATTGCGCAAACTTGCGGAGGGCCAGTCCCCCCAGTTGCGAGCCGCCGCATTAATCGCCTTGGCGAGGAACCGCAACCTGGACGACGTTCCGCTGTTGATCGAGGCGCTGAAGGATCCCGATCCGCAGGTCTTCAGCGCAGCAAACGACGGCCTGCGATTTATGAGTCGCAAGTTTTACGGAGCCGGATTCTGGGGCGGCTCCGACGAAAAAGCGCGCGAACAAGCCAGAAAGCAGTGGACGGAGTGGTTTCTCTCCGTTCGTCCCTACGCAGTCCTGGATGAGTAAGCTACTTCACCGGGGGCGGCATCACGTGGGCGCCCGGCGCCACCTGCTTGATGTTCGGCGTCACTTCATAGTCCGCGTCGCCAAACGCCCAGGCCAGGCCGCCCAGCAACATGTTCTGGAAGTCCTTGTTGGTCCAGACGTCCTCGCGGTGCCCCATCGACGTGTAGAACACGCGGCCCTTTTCGTGCCGGCGGATCCAGGTGGAGGGGTAAGGGGGCCGCTCATAATCCTCGCCCTTCATGCCCTGCGTGTCCATCACCAGCAGCACGTGCATGTCGTCGGCGAAGTTCTTGAGCGAGTACCATTCATCGTTGATGAGAAACTCCCCCTCAACGACCGCCGCGGGGCTGATCTGGTCGAAGCCGGGGAAATTCTTGTCGACGATCTTTTGCCGGGCCTGCTGTTGAGGTCCATGACGGATGAACTCGCCGCCCAACATGGCGATATAGTCGTCCTTTTTTTCCTGCTCCTCGCGGCGCGGTCCGGCCGAATGGAACGTGTCGGAGCCGCAGTGCGAGGCCAGGAAGCCCTTGCCGGCCGCTACGGCCGCCAGCAGACGCTGTTTGCCCTGGGCCGTCATCGGCGGCTGCTTGTCCGTGCCGGACTGGGTCAAATCGCCCGTGGTGTAGAAAAAGAAGGCGTCGTACTGATCCAGATCGCCGTCGAACACGGCCCCATCTTTGGTGCAGACCACGTCAAAACCGTGCTCGCGCCCCAACTCGGTCATGATGCGTTCGTTATGCGACAGCTCGCCGTCGGTGCGTTTGGCGACCGAGTGTTCGAAGCTGGAACTCTTGGTGAACATCAGCAGCTTGCGCTTCGCTTGGTCGGCGGCCGCCGCCCGCCTCCAGGGAAAAGCAGACAATCCCAACGCGGCCAGGCCGGTCGTCAACAACATCTCGCGGCGTTTCATCTACATAACCTCCAGGACTAGCGGCATTGACGGAAAAGGGGACATTCTACTTTTTCGGAAATGCAAACATCCCTCTGCCCGACCTGATGAAAAAGTAGAATGTCCCCTTTTCTATCCGGGATTAGCAAGTTGCAGAACGTGAGCGTAGACAGCTCATTATAATTCGGATTTTCACAGCCGCATCATGTCGCGGAAGCCCTGGGTGATGGCCTGAGGGTGCTGCACCATCTGCCAACCCATCACGCCGATCATCAGCAGCGAGGCCGCGGCCAGAGCCAGTCCCCAGGGATTCGACGGCGATTCGGCCGGCTTCAGCTTATCGGACAGCGCCATGTCAAGTTGCCGCCAGCCCGCATAGCTTTGCTCGTCGCCGGCGGCCGCCAGCGAAACGTTACGCATCACCGGATTCGGCTCCAGGTGCAATTCCACGTGCAACCGGGGCAGCGCCAGGCTGCTGCCCGCCCAGCGAGCGTCGGGATCGAGCTGGTGGATCGTCTCCGCCAGCACCGGCCGAAGCTGCTCGATCGAAATGTTGTAAATCGTCAGCCGAGGCCGAGATAAGAGCGCCGTCAGCGAAACGCATAAGGCGTACATCACCAGCAGCAGCAGCCAGACGTACTTCTGATAGGCGTTGATGGCGTCTTCAGGCAGCAACAGCTCGACCGGGCCGACCAGGATCAGACCCGAAACGCCGATTCCCAGTGCAGCCAGATCTCGGCCGCCGGCGACCAGCAGCGGACGCCGGGAAAGGTTGATCATGCCCAGCAGCAGCAGGTAAACGGCCAAAGGACCGAGCGCCACGCACAAGCGGAAAGAATCCATCCGCATTTCCCATAAAAGAGGCCGAAAAAGAGCCAGAATTGCAGTCTAAACCTGCACTGCCCGAGGGTCAATCGTCGCCCTGCTGGGGCGGTTGTTCCTGTTCGGCTCGCTGCCGCTTCAAACGGATCAGCTCGGCCTGCAAACGCGATTGTTCCGCCGCCCGCTGGCGTTGCAAGCGGCCCACGCGAGCGCTGGTAGAGAGAAAATCGGCCCCCGCCAGCAGAACCACCCAGAAGACCATCAGCACCACGCCGCACCAGAACACGACGTAAGTCGAGGGCCAGATGCGCGGCGGAATCCATTGCCCGACAATCAACGCCGCGCCAATCAGGCCCAGCATCACGCTGGTCTGCATCCGGCGGCGAAACCGGCGCTGCTGATAGGCCCGCTCCGCATCGTCGCAGTTTTGCCCTGCCGTGGCGCGCCAGGTGCGCCAATGCGAGACGATCATCGCCAGCGCCAACAGAATGATCGCCCCGGGGAAAACGTAGCTCACGACAAGCTTGAACGACGGCGGGTCAGCGACGACCGGGGCGTTGGCGGCTAAAGGCAAAATGAAAGCCTTGCCAGACGCCGCAGCTTGGGGCCAAAAAGTCATTTCGTCGCTGCTTTGCCGCCAACGGCGGTTTTCAGCCATTCGTGAACCACCCAGCCGACCTTGGCCAGGCTCAAGGCCGAGCACTTGTCGGCCGTGTCCCCTTCCGTGTGCCAGTGCGGATACTCGAAGTCGATAATGTCACAGGCCGGTATGCCGGCAATGTCGTGCAGCGGCAGGTGATCGTCTCGCAACTCGAATCCGCGCCGCGGCACGAATTCGCGGACGCCCAGCCTGCGAGCCGTCGACCAGATGCCTTCGACCAGCGGCCGGCTGTCTCGCCAGCGCATGGTGTTGACCTCCTGCAGAATCCGCAGATTGGCGTCGCCGACCATGTCCAGCAGCACCGCCCAACGGTACTTGGGCCCCGGCTGATTGGCGACGTACTGCCGGGCGAACCAGGTCGACCCCAGAAAGTAATCGCCGACGTCGCCATAGACCAGTTCCTCGCCGTCAAACAGTGCAATATCGACGCCGAGCTTTCCTTCGAGTTCCGGCAGCCGGCGCCCCAATTCCATCAGCACGGCCACGCCGCTGGCGCCATCGTTGGCGCCCACAAACCGTCCTTGGGGACGGAAGCGATCTCGATCGGGAAAGGGGCGCGTGTCATAATGGGCGCAAAGCAAAACTCGTTCGTTTCGCTCCGGACGCCAACGTGCAATCAGGTTGGCCATCTCCACGGCCGAGCCGTCGAGCGGATGGCGGGTTTTGAACCGCTGCAATTCGACTTCCGCCCCGCACTGCTTGAAGTGCTTGACCAGCAACTCCTGCTGGGCCTGCATGCCGGCCGAACCGCTCACACGCGGCCCCAACTCGCAGATCTGCTTGAGGTGCGCGTACGCCGCCCGGCCGTCGAAAGTTATATCCTCCAGTTCCAAACGGCGCAGCCCTGCTTGAGCTTCGGGCCAGAGCAGATAGCCGATCAGCGCGGCGCTGCACGCCGCGACCATCAGCAGATACCAGGTTTGGCCGGAAAGCTTGCGCATCATAAAACCCTCTAGGCATATTCTAGCGGGCCGGGCGCTCGGCGTCGCGGGTGAGCTTCAGTTCGGCCCAGACGCAGGGATGATCCGAGGCGCCATTGTCAATCAGTCCCGCATCCACGGTCTCCAGGCCGCGGGTCAGCAGCCAGTCGATCCGGCGCGGCGTCTTGTCGCCCAGGATTTCCGATAGCGGGTCGTGCACCCCAGCCGTCGACAACAATTCCGCCAGCAGCGACTCATCGCCCGTGGTGTTCAGATCGCCCAGCAGGATGGCCGGCTCTTGCTGTTCCAGAAACAACGCAGAAACGGCTTGAAACTGGCGGTTGCGTTCGCGGTCATCGCTCCGATCAAGATGCGTAATGACCAGCCGCAACGTCCGTCCGCGAAAGTGCGTCGACAACAACAGGGCGTTGCGGCAACTGTGCCCGTAGCGCTGCGGCAGGGGGATTCTTTCCCAGACGCTCACGGGCAGCCGGCACAGCGCCGCATTGCCAAAGTGACCGTGCCCCCAACGGTGTTCGGCCGGCGCAAACAGCCACGGCATCTGCAAGCTCTCGCCCAGCGCTTCGGCCTGACCGGAGGACTCCCAGAACATGCGACCATAAACCTCGTTGAGGCCGACGACGTCTAGGGTTTTCAAGCACTCTGCCGTGCGGGCCAGGTCCAACCGCTCGTCGCGTCCTTCGCCGCCGTGAATGTTAAAGGAGCCGACCCGAAAGCTTGACCGCTCCGTTGCGGCAAGCACGGCGGCTGGACCGCAAAAGTCCGTTCCCGTCGCCGGGCCGGCAGGCAACCGACGGTAACCGGCCCAAATCAACGCCAGCACCGCGACGATGGCCGCCACGATGGCTCGACGGCCCGAGCGGCGCGGCGCCGAAGGAGTCGAGCCAGTGACGATGGAAGGCGACGAAGCCGGTGTTGCCATGCGCCAAGAGTTCCCGAATCTCAAGGGCCGAGTCTTGATAGGCGCCCGTTACGCCGATTTACGAAGTAAGCGGTCCGCCTGCGATTGCGACAGCCGCGACACGACCGCGGCCAGCACGCGGTCCACGCTGATTTGCTCCAGGCAGGCCGGCGGATCGTACATGAGCGGGCATTGCTTCGCCAGGCACGGCGAACACGCTAAATGACGGTCCAGCACGACCGCACTGCTCGAGTAGGGCCCGCTGCGCAGCGGGCTGGTGGCGCCGAACAGCGCCACGATCGGCGCTCCCATCGCGGCGGCCAGGTGCATGGGGCCGGTGTCGCCCGTGACGACGACATCGGCCTGCGAAAACAAGGCCGCAGTGCCCAGCGGGTTAAAACGGCCGTCCGCCCGCCAGATCCGCTCGCCAAACGGCTCGGCGATCTGGTCGCAGGTCTCGCGCGCCGAACGGCCGCCCGAAAGGGCCACCCGCACGTTCGGCAACTTCAATAGCCGCTGCGCCAGTTGAATAAAGTGCATCACGGGCCAGCGATTGGCCGGGCGCGAGGCATACGGATTGAGCACGACAAGCCGATCTCGCCCCGGCGAAAAGTCGCGGGTCTGTCGCCACGCTTCGACGGCCTCCAGTTCGTCATGGGTCGGATTGAGCGGAAATAACCGCGCAGCGCGACGTTCTTGGCTGGGAGCTTCATCGCGCAGGTAGGGTCGATCCAGCGGCGGCTCGGGCGCTGCGCCGCCGAGCCTGGCGGCCAGCTCGAGATTCCGTTCCACCGGATGGCAATCCAGGGTCTCCAGCGGCAACCACTCGTTGTAGAAAAAGTGAGCCGACTCCAGGGAAGGCGCAAAACCAATCCTTCGCCTGGCGCCGCTGAAGTAAGCCACCAGTCCGCTGCGGAGCGAGCCTTGAAAGTCGATCGCGACTTGCCAACGCGTGCCTCGTAATCGACCGAAGAAATCTCGCAGGGCGCTCCAGTAGTGGCGATTCCACTCGATGACTTCGTCAATCCACGGCTGCCGCCGAACCAGGGCGGCCTGGCTGCTGTCTACTACCCAGCCCAGCCGGGCCTCGGGCAGTGCGGCGCGCAGGGCCTGTGCCGCCGGCAGCGCGTGCACCACGTCTCCCAAGGCGCCAAGCCTGATAATCAAAACGCTCTGCGGCGGCGCGACGCTTGAATCGGGAGCGGCGGCTGCCTGTTCTTCGATTTCAGCGATCTGCAGGGAATGATTCACGCAACTCCTCTTCCTGGGACAAGGTGCGACATCATAGTCGCTCTGCGGCCATGCCCCCAATAGACATTGGCGAGAAAGCGCGAGCCGGCGGAGACCAACGTCCGTAGGGGGAGTCAGCCTGACGCTTCAGATTCGTTTGGACATGCTTCCGGTCGTCTGGCCGACTTAGGAATGACCTGCTTTGCGGCGCGCTTCAGCCGCGTAGCGGCGGCAGGCGGTAACCAGGGGCGGCGAGCCCCCGCCCCGCGCCCGTCGTCAGCCCAAAAGGGGCGGCAGGACGCCTTTCTCCGCCGTTCAAGGCCCCGCCAAACCTGCTATTGCCTCCTCTTTTCCCACGCTACCAATCCCCCTGTTTTCGCGCATCTTTCAATTTCCGTTCGCAGCTTTGCGCAACCTTGCCGAACTTTCCAACCCTCGCCGATTCTCACCGCCTTGCTTCAAATGTCGTTGGGTTGTCTGTCGCCCCGCGATATAGTGCAAGCTTGCTGACGCGAAAGGAGCTGACCCGTCATGGTTCATTTTCTCAAAGTTTGCCTGCCGCACGGCAGCCTGATTGCCCTCGTTCTGGCCCTGGTAAACGCCGCCGCGTGCGCCGAGGAACTGCCTCGCTCGGGCGAGGTAAGCTTCCAGCCAACGGCCGCTGAAGCGAAGACGCCTGAAATTTTCCGGCTCGCGCCGCACACGTTCCCATTTCAGCAAGAGCCGGAGCCGACTGTCTCGAAGTCGATGACGATCTCCAAGGTGACGTTCCCGTCGGCGGTCGAAACTCCGTTTGCTTGCAACAACACGGTGCACTGCGAGTACTTCCGTCCCACCACCGACGGACGACGCCCGGCCGTGATCGTGCTGCACATCCTCGGGGGCGACTTCGATTTGGCGCGGCTCTTCAGCCGCAACCTGGCCCAACACGGCGTGGCGGCGTTGTTCTTGAAACTTCCCTACTACGGCCCGCGACGCCCGGAAGGGGTCAAAGTCCGCATGATTTCGGAAGATCCGCGGCAGACGGTCGAAGGCATGCGGCAGGCCATTCTCGACGTGCGCCGCGGCGCGGCCTGGCTGGCGGCCCAGTCCGAAGTTGATTCCAATCAGCTCGGCGTGTTCGGCATCAGCCTCGGCGGGATCACCAGCGCGCTGGCCGTGACCGCCGAACCGCGGTTTCAGAAAGCCTGCTTGATGCTGGCCGGCGGCGACGTGGCCCAGCTTGCCTGGGACAACCCTAAGCTCGTGCGTCTGCGACAGAAATGGACCGACGGCGGCGGCACGAAAGAAGAGTTCCTGAAGCTGTGGAGCAGCATCGATCCGGTGACCTACGCCGACCGCGTTCGCAGCCGCAAGCCCAAGCTCCTGATGCTCAATGCCAAACAGGACGAGATCATACCGCCGGTTTGCACGGAATCGCTGTGGCGAGCCTTCGGCGAACCCGAGATCGTCTGGTACGACGCCGGACATATCTCGTGCATCAAGTACATCTTCGACGGGCTCGGCCGCGTAAGCGTGTTCTTTCAACCGGACGGCGCGATGGGCGAACAGGCCGCCGGCAAGCAGTGATTTTCGACAGCGGGCAGCCGGGCGCTCGCTTTCAGAAATCAACCCCCAGATGCCAGCGAATGCTTTCGCACTGCGCGTAGGTCAGCACGGCTTGAAACTCTTCCAGCTCGCCAACGATCTCCGCGGCGTTTTCGCAAAGCTTACGGCCAGTGCCAGCCGGTATTGCCGATCGTCAACGGCAACACGGCGAAGTGGTGCATCAGATCGCTGGCGATCTTACAGCTCTTTGACGCGGATGTTGCGGAATTCGACATGGCTGCTGTGGCCGAGAAAACCCAAGTAACCCTTGGTGCGATGGCGGCCGGTATTCTTGTCGAGATACTTTGTGTATTCCAGGTGCTCCAGGTCCGCGTCGACGATCACCACGCCGTTGAGCGTGATCCGGGCGTGCGGACCTTGGAA
>DASZUP010000611.1:0-4462 GCA_035547635.1 Pirellulales bacterium | reverse complement strand
ATTGGCCGCCGTCGGCACCGGCGCCGGCTGGGTCAAGAGTCGCTTGCACCTGACGCTGCCCGACGCAGCGGCCCGCGGCAAGGCTCGGGACTTCATCCGCTCAATCATCGACTTCGGCGGTCCGCTCGGCGCTCCGGCGATTATCGACTCGATGCAGGGACGCAGCGGCGACGGCGTCGACCACGAGACAGCGCTGGGTTACCTGGCCGATGCGCTGGAAGAGCTCGGGCAACATGCTCAGCGATACCAGGTTCCATTGATCTACGAACCGCTGAACCGCTATGAGACGAACATGGCCACGACGGTCGAAGCGGGCCTGAAGCTGCTCGGCCGGCTCTCGACGACCAACGTCGTCCTGCTGGCCGACTTGTTTCACATGAATATCGAAGAGGTCGACGTCGCGGCGGCGATTCGCGCCGGCGGCGATCGGATCGGCCACGTGCACTTCGTCGATTCGAACCGGCGTCCGGCGGGCTGCGGACATTTGGACTTTGTCCCCATTGCCGCCGCTCTGCAAGAGATCAATTATCAGGGCTTCGCCTCAGCCGAAGCGCTGCCGTACCCAGATTCAGAATCGGCCGCCCGGCAGACGATGAAGGCCTTTCGGCACTATTTTCCGCAATAGGCCGAGTTCATCCCAGAGTCAGTTCGCACGCCGAACCAGGAGCCGACTTGCATGCTGAAACACCAGCTCGTTCACCCCAAGATTAGCGAAGTGCTCGCCCGTGCAGGGCACCACGCCAAGATCTTGATTGCCGACGGCAACTATCCGGCCTCGACGAAGAAGGGGCCGAATGCCGAACTGGTTTGCTTGAACCTGGCGCCCGGCATTGTGAATTGCACGCAGGTGCTGCAAACGCTGCTGACGGCCGTGCCGGTCGACGCCGTGAACACCATGATGTACACAGCCGACGATCCGTACACGCTCAACGAAGATCCGCCGGTCTGGGACGAATATCGCTCCGTGATCCGCGCCGCGGGCTTGGAGCTTTCGCTGGAGCCGATCGCGAAGTGGGACTTTTACAAGGCCGTTGAAACGCCCGATCACGTACTGACCATTCAAACCGCCGATCAGCAGCGATTCGCCAACGTATTGCTGTCCGTCGGCGTCCGCATGGACTGAGCGAACATGCCCGTTACGATCGACGCCCATCAGCACTTCTGGCGATTGGATCAGCCGCGGCCCTTCAATTATGCGTGGCTCGACGCGCCGCAACTGGCGCCGATCAAGCGGAGCTTTCTGCCGGAAGATCTGGAACCGCAGCTTCGCGCCGCCGGCGTTGACCGCTGCGTCTTTGTCCAGACTCAGCACTGCCTGGAAGAGAATCGCTGGGCGCTGGAACTTGCCGACCGCCATGCGTTTATCGCCGGCGTCGTCGGCTGGGTCGACCTGGCCGGTCCGGACTGTGAACGGCAACTGCTCGAGTTCAAGGAGCATCCCAAGTTCGTCGGCATTCGTCATGTAACGCAGGACGAGCCGGACGACGATTTTATCATTCGCGAGCCCGTACTGCGGGGCTTGGAAGTCCTCCAGCGGCACAACGTGCCGTTCGACCTGCTGTTTTACGTCAAGCACCTGCGCCACGCTGTTACGCTGGCGCAACGCTTACCGAGCTTGCGGATGGTGATCGATCATCTGTCCAAGCCGCAGATCAAAGACCGGCGGACCGATGACTGGCTGCCGCAGTTGCAGGCGGCGGCGAGATTCCCCAACGTCTATTGCAAGCTGTCGGGCATGATCACCGAGGCGGACTGGCGCCGCTGGACCGCCGAAGATCTAAAGCCTTACGTGCAGGCCGCCCTGGACTGCTTCGGGCCGCAGCGATGCATGTTCGGCTCTGACTGGCCCGTATGCGAGTTGGCCGGTTCTTACCAGGCCGTGCACCAGGCCTTGCTCGACGCTCTCGGTCCGATCAGCGCCGCCGAGCGCGAGCAGATCTTCGGCAACACGGCGGCGGAGTTCTATCGGTTGTCGCTCTGAAAGTGAGCCGTGCTGGCGTTCGTCAATCGCACTGATCGGACTGGACGAAGCTTTCTTTCCCCCTTTCAGCGACGGGCGCCGTGCGCAGAACGCCGGCCTCTGGGCACGCAGTTTGCTTTTCCCCTCGCGAACGGCGAAACCGGCCACAAACCGCGCCGGCGCGCAATGCCAATCGTGCGATCGGCAGCCAGCGTGACCGCAATTCGCGCAAGGCATTCAAGAACGACCAATCAACGGCAAGGCCGCGGGCGGCCTGCAAGGAGAACCGGCAATGAGCATGGGACCAAGGTGGGGAGGTGGAGGCGGTTTTTATCGGCCCTCAGGACCTTACGGCCCCTGGGGCGGCTGCGGCTGCAGCAGCGTATTCATGGTGCTGGCAGGCATCCTGCTCGTCATGGGCGGCTGCCTGCGGATGTTCGGCCATTAAAACCTCTTGGTAGGAGAAGCCAGCCATGCGAGCACTTTGCGGTGCGATTATTACCGCCGGCGCCTTGATCGGCCTCGGACTGACGTCGATCGGCTACGGCCTGCGCTACCAGGGGCTGATCACCGTCAACCCCGACACGGACCATCTGTACGGCGCGCCTTCCATGACCACAATTCTGGTGACGCTGCTGATTGCCGTATTGATCGGCCTGAGCGTCGCCTTCCTCGGTCTCGCGTTCCACCACCATCGCCGCTACATGGAACTCGTGCGGCTCGGCGAACCGCCTGACCAGACAAACGCGGCGGCCTGAGGCGATTCAATGCAGTTACTGATAGTGGGCCGAGAGAACGCTGTGAGCGACGGTCCAGGCCGCATGTCGTGGGAGAGCGCCTTGGGAAGGCAAAAATGATGGATGGCAAAAAAATGAAGACTGAGATGGGAGAGGATTAGGGATAGAGAACGCGGGCACGCTTCCCTGGGGCATCGCCAAGGCTCTGCCGCCAGCCACCCGCGCGCTAGTGAGGGTATTTTGCAGTTGGTGCTTAAGCCAACCGCACCGGCAGCGAGGCCATGCCGCGCGTGCCTAACTGACGCGACCAGGGAACTTGCTCGATGGGCACGGCAAGCTCGAGGTTGGGAAATCGCGTGAACAGCCGACGCAAGGCAATCTCCGTCTCGGCGACGGCTAGCTTCAAGCCCAAACAAATGTGCGGCCCGGCGCCGAAGGCGAGGTGCGCATTCGGGCGCCGCAGGATGTCGAACCGCTCCGGCTCGGGGAACTGATTCGGATCGACGTTGGCCGCCGCGATGTACGCCACCACGTTCTCGCCGCGCTTCAGATCCTGGCCGTGCCAGTGCATGTCGCGGACCGGCATCATGGGCTTGGTCATTTGCACGGGCGAGATATATCGCAACATTTCGTCGATGGCGCTTTCCGCCAGCGACCAGTCGGCCAGCAACGCCTGCTTCTGCGACGGGTGTCCGAACAGCGTAAAGATGCCGGCGCCGATCAGGTGTACGGTCGTGATATGGCCCGCGAACAGCAACAGCAGGATCATGGCGACCATCTCTTCTTCCGTCAGCCGGTCTCCCGCCTGTTCCGCGGCGGACAATGCCGAAATCAATCCTTCCTGCGGCGTGCGGCGCACGCGCTGTACTTGATCGCGAATGTAGGTGGTCAAACGCTTCAGTCCGCTGAGCATCTTGAACAGGCTGAGCCAGGATGGATTGTTGGCCATGGCTTCGGCATGCCTGACGAACATTGGCCGGTCCGCCTGCGGCAGCCCGAGCAGTTCGCAAATCACGGCCAGCGGAAAGGGCCGGGCCAGATCGGCCACCAGGTCGACCGGCTGGCCGGTGCGATCGTATTTCTCCGCCAGGTCGTCGATTATTCGGTCGACGATCTGTTCGAAGCGCGGGCGCAGGCTGTCGACGCTGCGGCGCAAAAACGCCTGTTCGACCAGTCCCCGCAACCGGCGATGATCGGGCGGGTCGCGATTGATCATGCCGACCGCCATGGCCTTGAACGACCGCGGCATCCACCAAGGCAGATTCGCCCCCTTTTTCAAACCCGCCGAGCGGGCGTCGCGAACAAAATTCCGCCCGTCTCGCAACAGTTCGTTGCAGGCCTCATAGGTGGTCGTCATCCACATGTCGCCGATGAACGGATACTTGACCTTCACCAGCGGCCCCTGCTCGACCATTTGGGCCAGCGCGGGATACGGGTTGCGCTTGAATTCTTGCGAACGGATATCGAACGGGCGGACCGTCATGGCAAACCCCTCATGAGACGGACGATATTCGATTGGCGCCACATCAAGAATTCGCGCATTGAATGCGATTCTTGCACCAACCGCCGAGGAATGCGCAAGAAAGAACTTCCTCAGGCGGAGACGGCATGCCATGGGCGGCGTCGCTTACCCATGGCGAAAAGGCGAGTTGCTGCCGTCCCGGACAGCGAATCATCGCCCGCGAGTTCGTCGCACCGCCCTGGGGGCGGCGCGGGCCTGATTGGCCAGGTAGAGCGAAGGGTCGTCGATGATCCAGGCGGTTGA
>DASZUP010000610.1:0-2557 GCA_035547635.1 Pirellulales bacterium | reverse complement strand
AAAAGCATGAGTCGAGCACGACGAAATGGAAGTCTCCTCGGTCGAACGAATAGTACGACTCGTCGCGCTCCACTCCGTCCAGAAACTCCTGCTTCGTCAGCGTGTAGACGCAATGGTTGCCGAGCACATAATGCCGCTGCGGGCAGGCTTGAGCAAAGTCGCGATTGATCCGCTTCAGGTAGCCCAGCTCCGCGTTGACGGAATCGGCGGCGTCGATCAGGTCGCCGAGTTCAACGATGAACTCGGGCTTTTCCCGTCGAAAGCGTTCGGCCGCCTCTGCAAATTTGTCCGGCGTTTCGCGATACATCCGCGTGCCGCCGGGCGCTTTGTCAGCGTAGTGCAGATCGGTAACCAGGCCGACCTTCAGCGCAGCGGCGGTTTCGGCAGCACCAAGCGCTGTGCGGCCCGCGGCGCCGACTGTCAGCAACAACGCGCCTTGCTTAATGAATGAACGACGCCCGAGGCGGACGACCGGTTCGCGCTTATTTGTCATCAGGACTCCTTTGGGTTGCCGGCCGTTCGATGAACTTCAGCCCGGCCTTGTCGTCGGGCATCGCCAGCCGCACGTGGCCCGTGCAGCCCTTGGCCTTGTCACACCGGCCCGAGGCGACCAGCAGCCGCCCGCCGGGCAGGCTGGCCAGGCCCAGCGAGCCATCGAACTCGAACCGCCCTTGCATGGCAAAGTTGGCGTCGGCCGTCAGCAGAATCTTCGGATTGCCGTAACAGCCAAACCACCAGCGATCGTCGCCGAAGGTCGCCGTTTGAATTCCGAGCAGCGTATGACCGCTGTTCAGCACGTGCTGCTTGATGAATTGAAAGTTCCCGTCGTACTCGTAGATGTAGTTTTCCTGCACGCCGTCCGGCAGACCGCCCACGATGAAGAAATGGCCGTTGCAGACGCCGATGCCGCCGGCGCCGTGGAAGACTTGCTGCGTTTCGTGTTTCGCGACGAGCGACAGATCGGCGGCGTTATAGACGTACACCCACGAGTCGGCGTTGCCTTGCGGATCATTGAACTTGCCGAGATTGACGGCCACGTAGAGCTTGCCTTCATGAAAACAGAGATCGCCGTGATGATTGGCCACGGGAACCTGCCCGAGCCGCTTGCCGTCGAGATCGGTCTTCACGAGCTGCGTGGTGAAGCTCCAGTAGATCGCCTCCTCGTCGGTGCAGATGCCTTGCAGGTGGTGCGGGTAAGTCCCTTCGCACTGGACGTCGTGAAAGCGCCGTTCGGTCAGCAAACCGAGCAGCCGGCGCGGATAGTCCGTGTAGATGCGATCGACCCCCATCGCGAGAAGCTTTTCCATCTCGCTACGATCGTTCACGGTCCAGACACCGGCCTCCATTTCCGCGGCTTTGATCTTCTGGACCTTCTCGGGCGTGACTCCCTTGGAGTGCAAGACCAGGCTTTCGAAGCCGTGTTCGCTGGCAACGCGAATGTCTTCGTCGATGTCCTCGTCGCCGGTCCGGTCCCAGAAGACCCGAATGCCGGGCGCCAGCCGCTTCACTTCCGCCATGTACTCAAGGTTGCCGTCATTGAAGCCCACCCAACGCTCCGCGCCGAGCTGTTTGACCAGCGCGACGGCCTCGGCCACGCAGTCCATCTTGGGCTGGATGGAAAGCCGCGTGCGTCCTTGCTTCATCACCAGCCGCAGCACATCCTCGAGCAGCGGGATCGACTGCGGCGGGCACTGTGTCATGTCCTTGCCCGCGCGGCGGCGAAAGTCGGTCGCCACGTCGACTCTCGCCAGGTCGTCGTAATCCGACCTGGCGACCATCAGATTCCGGTTGCCGACGCGCTGCGTCGTCGCGTCGTGAATCACAACCAGCTTGTCGTCGGCCGTGCGAAACAGGTCCAGTTCGATCCAGTCGGCGCCGACTTCGATGCCGCTACGAAACGCGCGCAGCGTATTCTCTGGAAACGCGCCCGAGTTTCCCCGATGCGCCGTAACGCCATTTTGCAGGAAGGGAGGCAAACTCGGATCTGCGGCCACGGAAAGCGTCACGAAAAGAAAAAGGGACGGCAGGCAGAATGCGGCCGCCAGCATCGGATGCAGGTAATTCATATTCGTCTACGTTCCTCGACGGGGCGGACGGTTCCGTGACGCCCTTGTGCGACTGCTCGGACAAGCTTGCGAAGTGCTTTGCGGCGCGACCGCGCGCCAAGGCGCCGCGACGGATCGTTCAACGCCGCCAGGCGGCAGCGCGGGCTACCAGACCCCGGGAAGCCACTTAAAGCGAACCCGTGCCGCATACTCATTGTAGCCCGGCAATTCAGCCTGCAAGGTCTGGTCCTCCCAATGGGTGCGCAAAAGCAACAACATGCAGGAAAAACCCGCGGGAATCAACGCCCACAAAGAACCCAGGCAGAGGGCCAGGGCCAGAAAAATCAGCGATCCGCCGACATAACCGGGATGACGGATGATGGCATAGGGCCCGACGCTGACCACCCGCTGACCGCGATCCGTCTGCAGCCGGACGGTCGGCTCGAAGAACTTGTTCACCCCTTCGGCCCAGGTCGTCAGCAGGATGCCTGCAAACAGCAAGCCATAGCCGA
>DASZUP010000609.1:0-10604 GCA_035547635.1 Pirellulales bacterium | reverse complement strand
CGCTTGCGGCGCCCAATCTCGCTGAACAATCGCCCAAGCTGCGCGGGTTCTCGCAATGCGGAACATGTTGCCGGATCCCACGCGGTTGGGGATCGGGCGCCGTGGATGATACGGAACCAGCTCGCAAACTCCAGCATGAGGAACAAAGGCATGAGCGCTGCACGATGTGCGTTGACGATCGGACTTATGTTCTATTTCTGTGCGCGTCATACAGTCGTCGGCTCCGAGCCGAGTAAGGCGCCGGCCGACTCGCAAAAAGACTCGCGCGCTGAAACCCAAGGCGCCGTCGGCCCGGTTCACAGCGCCCGTGCATGGCTTGGCCGCGCCGTTCGCAGCCAGGACGCCAGGCAAGCTGGCCGCGTCGAAGATTTGGCCCTCGACCTGGAAGACGGTTACGTCGCGTTCGTCGTGGTTAAGCCCGAAGGCACTGGACCGGACGATCCATTTCGCCTGGGTTTGCCGCTCGAGTTGCTTCGCGAATCGGACTCCGGCAACGCGTTGACCGCGCAGGCCTCGTTCAAATCGATCATGCGGGCGCCTCGCCTCGAGCGGCCCGGCTGGATCGAGACCGTCACGCGGCTTTGGGCCATCGACGCGTACGAGGCCTTTCAACGAGAGTCGCCTTGGGAGGCCCGCCGACAGTTCGAATTGTGGAGCCCCGAGTCGCCCTATGGGCGGATGTTTAATCCCCAGCGGATGCGGACGGTGGAAGGGCGCATTGAGAACGTGGATTACGCCCCCCCAATGCCGGGAATGCCCATTGGAACGCAGTTGACGTTGAAGTCGGCGGACCGCACCTGGCGAGTGCAACTCGGCCCTTTGGCGTACCTCTCGCAGCAGGATGTGAGCTTTAAAAAAGGCGACGACGTCTCGGTCCAAGGCTCGGAAGCGTCGCTCGCTGAGCGCACCGTGCTGATTGCGGCAAACATTCAGCTAGGAAAGCGCAAGCTCAGGCTGCGAGACAAAAACGGCACGACGGTCTGGAAGGGCTGGAACGAAGCAGCAGCTTCTCGCCGTTTCGTGCGTCTTACCGAATTGATCGACATGCGGATCAACGATCCCCAAGGACGCAAGATCGGGGAAATCCGCGATTTCGCAATCTCCGATCGCAAAAACCGCGTCGCCTATGCGGTAGTCGCCCTCGACGAGGGGAAGAAAGAGAAGGCCGAAAAAAATGCCGATCGGCTGTACGCCATTCCGCTGGGCGCCTTCGTGGCGCCGCCCGATGCGCGCGCGTGGGAACTGGAACTGCCCGAAGGGCTGATCGAGGACGCTCCGAGTTTTTCCAGCGGCAAGCCGTGGCCCGAAAGCGTGGGCCGCGGCTGGGTTGAATACGTTCATGTGCGCTACGGACGAGCTGCCGTCGGCGGCGTGCGAAGCGAAGAACTGGCTGAGCGCCAAACCGCCGAGTAACCAGGCGTTCTGAGTAACCAGCGGCTGTGCAAGCAAGCCGGGAAGCGTCGACTGCAGCCCATGGCGGAGACGCACCGTTAAACCTGTTTCGCAGCAGCGCTTTTGTAATGTGGGGCTTTAACAGGCAAACATGCCAAGGAGAAACGATCATGCCCAGAGGAGACAAGTCAAAGTATACGAAGAAGCAGCAACGCAAGGCCGAGCATATCGAAGAAGGCTATGAGTCTCGCGGAGTGCCGGAAGAGGAAGCCGAACGGCGAGCCTGGGCGACGGTGAACAAGATGGATCGCGGCGGAAAGAAACGCGGCGGCTCCGGCCGCGGCAAGAGCGAGAACAAGGCGCCTGCCAAGAAGGGCGGAAAACTGGGCGGTAAAGCCTCTGCGTCGCGCTCCAAGGCGGAACGTTCCGCCAGCGCCAAGAAAGCTGCGCGAACCAGGAAACGGAACCAGGCGCGTGCGAAGAAAAGCTGAACCTGGCGGCGGCGAAGGCACGCCGCAGAAGAATCGCCTCCGAGGGACCAGCGGTCTTTGACTGATGCAACCGGCCGCCGGCCCCCGGGGAGGCAAAGGTCCTTAAGGAGTCGCCACAGGCGGCGCGTCAGCCGGCACGGCGTCTTGCTCCCGCTCCGCTTCGCGCTCTGCGCGACGCTCGCGAATGCGATCTCGGATCGGCTCCCCTTGAACGTCGACGTCAACGCCCCCGCCCGGCCGGACATCAACGTCCACGCTGTCCCGCGGCTGCTCGCCGTCTTCGGCGTCCGTCTCACCGGCCGCCTTGGCGGGCGGCCGCTGTTCGGCCGGCGGCGCGGGCTCGGCTGGCGCAGGAGCGGCAGTCGTCGGCTGAGCCGGCGGCGGCGTTTGGTTGCAGCCCCACATCCCTAAAGCCAAGGGCGCCGCCAGCAGCGCCGCCCTTCTCCACGTGCG
Source organism: Pirellulales bacterium (assembly GCA_035547635.1). Taxonomy (GTDB): domain Bacteria; phylum Planctomycetota; class Planctomycetia; order Pirellulales; family JAICIG01; genus JAICIG01. The sequence continues at coordinate 8,268 of DASZUP010000609.1, read as the reverse complement.
AATGGTCATAATCGCCTTCCTTGTTCCTGAGTCGCGCGTCACGGCACGATCCGCAGACCGTGCCGCGACGCAAGTCCACGTCCTTGCCTTACGGCAGCGGACGGCGAACGCCGCCCATCAGCAAGCTAAGGACGAACAACACGATGAAAATGAAGAACAACACTTTGGCGATGCCCGCGGCGCCGGCGGCAATGCCGCCGAAACCAAACACAGCCGCGATCATAGCCACGACGAAAAACATTAGCGCCCAATACAACATGATCATTCTCCTTTGCCTTAACCCCTGTTCAAATCAGTTCAACTCAAATCGAAACGTTCCCATTGCCCCAGAGTCTGACTTAGCCCTCGGGCAGCGCCACTGGCTCTGAACCGCACTCGGCGAGAATCGTGGCGGCTTTCGCCAGCCTTTGTCGCTGCGCCTCGCTGTGATCTTCCGCGGCGACCAGGATTTTTCCTCGCTGCACCGCCTGGTCGTAGTAGTCCGCCAATTCCTTCTCGACGCCTCGCGTCATCATGGCGCCGACAAGACCGCCCACGACGCCTCCGGCCCAGGCTGCAATGCCGCCGGCGGCCAACAGCCCGATGCCGCCGGTTGTGACGGCGCCGGCCAGTACGGCGAGTCCGCCCAGCGTTGCACCGATGGCGCCTCCACCGACGGCCGCGGTCGCAGTATTCGTGCCGGCGGGATCCTGATGTTCGAAGTTTCGATAGTGGTTTTCGACGGCGTCGTTAGAGCACATGACCGAGATCTGCTCCTTCGAGAAGCCTGCGTTCAAGAGCTGCGCTACGGCACAATCGGCCGCCGTAATCGTCGAAAACACGCCGACTCGAATCGGCGCCTCCAGCATGGATGCATTTTCCATCGTTTTGCCTCCTTACTTGTGTTGGCTTTGCGGTAAAAGGCTTGATGCACTCTGCGTGCCAAAACGATGAAAACGGGTTCTCGTTGCGTCGTAAGTCGGGTTCTGCAATGCCGATGAGGACGGCCGCGCCGCTTACATTGCGCACTCAACCGAAATGCCAACGCAAAACGTCGCCGAGCGCAAGAGGGCCGACAAGCGACCAGGCTGAACTACTGAAAACCGAAAACAAGCCACGCTGTCCTTGCGTTTCTTGACATTTTTGGCTTCGGCGCCTACGATTCGCGCTGATCGCCAAGGACTGGCGTTTCTCTCGCCTGCTGCGAGCGCCCCGCGTGCTGTAACGCGTAGGATGTTTCTGTATCGCATGGCCCGTACGCATTTCGGCCCTGCGCTTGGTAATGGGGCTTTCTTGATTGCTTGAGAAAGGAGAACGATTACATGAACAGGCGACTAGGCTTGAGCATCGGCGCCTTCTGCGTGCTGGCGAGCTTTACGCTCATGGACGCTGGAGGCGAGGCGCAGGCGGGGCTGTTCCGCCGAGGAGGCGGTTACTACTCGTCCGGATATGGCGGTTGCTGCGGCTGCTCGGGTCGTCATCGTCATCACCGCCACCATCGCCGCCGCGGCTGCTGCGGGACGTCTTACGTCAATTCCTGCTGCGGCACAGTAAACTACTGCGGCACGTCCGCCTGTGGTGCGGGCGGTTGTGGCGTGGGCGGTTGCGGAACGGGCGCGTGCGGCACGCCAGGCTGCGGCACGGTAGCGCCCTACGGCGCTCCGGGCGCCAATGCTCCTGTGCCGATGGATGCGCCGCCGCCCGCCCCGGAAGCGGCCAGTCCCTCGGATACGCCGCCGGAAACGGCCCCCGCGGCCCCGGCGCGGCCCAACGCTGGGTAAGTCGCGCCGCAAGCGTCGGCGTGCGGCCGGCCGTTCAACTTTGAACGCCCGCTTGGCAGGCGACGCCCGGCAAGCGTCAAAAAAAAACGCCGGCGAGTTTCGCTCGCCGGCGTTTTTTCTTATTCAATACTTTGCACGTGCGCTCGCGCGTCTCGAGATGAATACTTCCACACGCCGCCGATTCCGTTAATGAGCTGGCTTCGGTCCGCCGAAGAAGCGGTCTCTTTGCGGGCCAGCCGACGCGGACTGGCGCGCGTCTCGTCCGCTCAAGGAACTCGGCGCGTCGGAATGAGCGTCGCGATGTACGCCAATTCCCAGCCGCTCGACAAGTTCACCTCCCAACCAGCCGCCGATCGTCGCGCTGGTCACGCCGGCGATAGACAAGGCGATGGAGAGCGCCGTTGGCTGGGCGGGCGCCATCCCTCGCAGCAGCCAGCAGATCACGAACAGCGCTAACATCACGCCGCCGGCCAACCCGTGCATCAATCCCACGCGTTTTGCGCGCGTTCCAGAAGGAATGCCCGCCCAGTCGATCGTTCCGAAGGGCGCGGCTGCCACGGCGCCTATGATGCCCGCCACAATCATCCAATAGGCCGCCATGCCGAACTGCGGGTTGCCGCTTGCCAGGCAGATCAAGTCAAAGGCGAGCGAAGTGATAAACAAACCCAGCGGAAAGACTACCAGCATCGGGTGCAGGTAATGACCGAGGAATTTCGTACTCATGGCAAACCTCCGATTGCGAGTTTGATGCCGCCCCATTGGCGTTGTGCGTGCAGATGCTTGTCGCTGCGCTTGCTGTCACTGTCAAAAGCGGCCGCAATCGGCATGCCAAAAAAGCAGCCCCCTGGCATGGCTTATTTCGCCATGCCAGGGGGCCTTCGAGTCACAGTAACCAGGCTTTCAAGCGGTCCGCGGTCTAGTCCCGGCGACCGTAGTCCTGGTTGTCGAAATTGTTGCTTTGTCGTCGGTTTTGATATCCGTCGCGAGAGTATCCGTCGTTCTCGTACTGTCCCGAGTTCCGACCTGGGGCGCGGCTCGTGCGGTATCCGCGATTTTCCGAGGCAAATACTTCGCTCGGCCTGCCCATGGTGGCGTGCAGGGTGCGCTCGCGTCCATCTCGATCGAGGTGTAGCGCAATTTCCTGGCCAGGTTGTTTCTGGGCCAGGACGCGCAACAATTCCTCGGCGCCGCGGATCTCTTGGCCGTCGACCGCAACGATCTCGTCGCCCGGCCTGACTCCCGCCTCATCGGCGGGACCGTCGCGGTACACGTGGTTGACGCGCACCGGACCGCGAGCGTCTTCATCGAGCGTGATGCCCAGGGCGCCGCGCCGGCTGCGCCGGTAACGTGCAAGCCGGTCGTCTTCCTCCCGATATCCCTCGGGCGCTCGCCCGTAGTTAGCATCGTAATCCCGGTCGTTATCGCCGTAGCCGTAGCCGTCGTTTCGGCTGTAGCCTTGGCGACCGCTCCGGTTGTAATCGCCGCCTCGCTGGGACGAGTACTGTCCCTGCTGCCCGCGATTTCGCCCGTAATTGCGATCGAGATAATCTTGCTGTTCGTAGTCGATATCATTGGCATAGCCAATGCGGTCTTCGTATCCTCTGCGATCGTATGCGTTGGGATCGCGCGAGTACTGGCGGTATCCGCGAGACGCTTGCATGCGGTAGGAGTCGTTATACGGCCGGTTGCCATACTCGCGATCGCGAGAATACTGCCGGTCGCTGTCATTTCTGTCGTAATCTCTGTTGCGCTGATTCCGGTCGCGCTCGCTAAACACGCGGTCGCGAGAAGCAAGCGTGGCGTTGATCGTGCGGTGCTCGCCATTGCGAAACACGTTCAGCCTGACCCGCTCGTCGTCGCCCGCCCGACGGATGGTGCGCACGAGTTGCTCGGGCGACTTGACGCGCTCGCCGTTGACGCTCAGGATTTCGTCGCCCCGGCGCAGGCCTGCATCGTCAGCCGGACTGTCGGGAATCACGCGGCGTACGTCGAGGGAGTGTTCATATAAGACGACGCCCAGCGCCGCCTGGTGGTGCGGGTCATCGCTGCGCGACTCTCGGTCATCGCGCTCGTTGTTGCGCTCTTCCTCGCGACGGTTTTGATCTGAGTCCCGCTCGGACTGTGAAGCATCGGCGGCCGAGGCGCTGGTATTGCTGTCGTCCGACGAATCCGAGTCGGCATCCGCTCGAACTTGAGCCTGGCCGACGCCCAAAGCTAGTGCCAGAGCGAGAGCTCCGGTCGAGCTTGCGGCGGGGCCGAGCCGTTGAAACCAAAGGCGTAGCATGACACTTCCTCCGTAAAGAAGCTGAACTGTCCGTTGCGCGCGCAGAGACCATCCCTGAATGCGAAACTGACAAACGGGTCCGAGGCTTGGGAAAGGATGTCGTGCGGCCCATCCAAGGCCGCCAACCGTCGCCCGCCCTGGGCTAGAAAGGCTCCAACGGCCCTCGCTGGCTACACAGTTCGAGGGCGTTCTTGGCCGAAATGAAGAACCGCGCCCGCGGCACGGTTCGCCTGCGCTGAAACATATAGCCGAGGCTTGAAAGTGTCAACGTTTTTCACTCCGCCTGGGCGCCGTGGGCGCTCGCAATTCTCCGCAAATGTCATTGCCGCGTTCGTAGCGTTAGGGCGTGCCTCAGGAAACACGCGCTGGAACGCCATTTTGCCCGGAACCGGACGTTTGCCGTAGCAGCTTGGGGCGCAAAGCTGCCGGCGGCGCGGCGAAAAGACAGGACGTTCGCAAAGAAAGATTGACTTGCCTGCGAGGCCATGAAGATAATTCACGGCGTTGCGTCACCCAGGCCCCAAGGAGATGGCGTCATGCTCACGATCCACGGCGATAAGCAAAGGTTCTGCGACGGCATTCACCGGCGGAATTTTCTGAAGATCGGCGGCTTGACGCTGGGAGGCTTGGCGCTTGCCGACTTGTTGCGGGCCTCGGCCCGTGCTGAAAGCAGGGCCTCGCGGCACAAGTCGGCGATCATGATTTATCTGCCGGGCGGCCCCAGTCACATCGACACTTACGATCCCAAGCCTGACGCCCCGGCGGAGTATCGCGGCGAATTCGCTTCGATCGCCAGCCGAGTGCCTGGCATGAACTTCTGCGAGTTGTTGCCGCGGCATGCGGCCGTCGCCGACAAGCTGGCAGTTATTCGCTCGGTGACGGGCGCGGTTTCCGAGCACGCCCCGGCGCTGGTGATGAGCGGCTATGGGCAGCGCGTCGGTCAAGCGCAAGGCGGACGGCCGGGCGTCGGCGCCATCCTCTCCAGGCTGCGCGGTCCGGTCGATGCCAAGGTGCCGCCCAATGTCACCTTGATGGGAAGTCCGCCCGGCGTCGACTCAGGTTATGCCGGCGTGGCGCATCGGCCGTTTGCTCCCAATGGCCCGGGGATGCAGAACCTGCGGCTCAATACGGCCGTTTCGCTGGCCCGGCTGCAAGACCGCCGCGTTTTGCTCAATGAATTCGATCGCCTGCGGCGCGACGCCGACCGCTCGGGAGCAATGGAAGGCATGGACGCATTCGCAGAGCGGGCCTTCGAGATCATCACGGCGCCCAAGACCCGCGACGCGCTTGATCTGAACCTGGAAGACCCGCGCGTGGTGGAACGCTACGGCAAGGCCACGCAATTCCTTACCGCGCGGCGGCTGGTGCAGGCAGGCGTGCGCTGCGTGACGTTGTCCATTGGCGGCTGGGACACGCACGCCAACAACTTCGGACATCTGCGCGGACAGTTGCCGATGGTCGACCAGGCGATTGAAGCGTTGGTCGAGGATCTGAACCAACTGGGGCTGGATCAAGACTGCGCCGTGATCATGTGGGGCGAATTTGGCCGCACGCCGCGAGTCAACGGCGCCGCCGGCCGAGATCACTGGGAACCCGTCATGTCCGCATTACTGGCGGGCGGCGGTTTGAAGATGGGGCAGGTCATCGGTTCCACGAACTCTCGCGGCGAAGTCGCACAAGATCGACCCGTCAGCGTGCAACAGGTGCTGGCTACGCTCTATCACGCCTTGGAAGTCGATCCGGCCGCGACCATTCCCAATCGCGACGGCAGGCCCATGGTGCTGCTCGACGAACGTGAGCCGATCCGCGAGTTGATTTGAACCGCCCGAGCTGCGGAAAAAGCTAGCGTTCGAATTAAGGCCGGCTGCCGCGCGTGGAGATCATCAAAACGTCTGCGCTATGCTTGATGTCCGCGCGACGCTCGGCGCTTTGCCTATCCTGCGACGCTCGGTTTGGTCCTTCACCACGACATTGCAGGCCGGCGCGATGATATTTCAGGAATGAAAGCCGAAAAGTATCCTGGCGTCTGCGGGTGCCCTCGACTATAGAGAAGAGACGCCTGCCTGCAAGCCGAATGGCTTTTGTTTAGATCTTTCTGAAGCTGGTGCATTTTGGACGCAACCGGCTGACATAGTTGATCTTGCGCCCCCGCCGTGTTACTCTCATTCAAGGAATGTTTCCTAGCTGACCGTGTTCATACGGCACAGGTTCTAACGGCTCAGGATCGGAAGGAACGAATACATGTTGCAACTGACCGGCGAGGGCTCGACACAGACCTGCGACGGAGTCACGCGTCGCGATTTTCTGCAAGCCGGCGCCCTGGGCGCGATTGGATTGTCGCTGCCTGACTTGCTGGCCGCCCAGGCCCAAGGCGCCGTCGATCCGAAACAAGACGACCGCTCGGTCATCATGATCTTTAACCTGGGCGCCCCCAGTCAGTTGGACACCTGGGATCCGAAGCCTGAAGCTCCGACGGAGATCCGCGGACCGTTCCAACCAATCAAGACCAACTCGCCGGGCTTGGAGATCAGCGAAATCTTTCCGGGCATGGCCAAACATGCGGACAAGTTCTCGCTCGTGCGAAGCTGCTTCCATACGGCGGCCGCTGTTCATGATACGGGCCACCAGATGATGCAGACCGGCCGGCTGTTCACCGGCGGCATCAACACGCCGCATGCCGGCTGCGTGCTGGCCTATTTGCGCGGCCGCAAGACCGACCTGCCCGCGCACGTCGTGTTGCCGGAACCGATGGGCCGCACCGGCGGCAACCTGCCCCACGGTCAAGACGCCGGCTTTTTGGGCAAAGCCTACGACCCGTTCGCCCTAATGGCGGATCCCTCGCAGCCGAATTTCAAAGTTCCCGACATGCTGCCGCCGGCTCAGATCGGCGAAGCGAGACTCAACCGCCGCCGTCGCATGCGAGCCATCGTCGACGATACGGTCAAGAACTTCGAGACCAGCGACAACGCGCAACTGCTCGACAGCAACTTTCAGGCGGCCTTTCGCTTGATGACCAGCGTGCAGGCCCGCGAAGCGTTTGATCTTTCAAAAGAGCCGCAGCAGGTGCGCGAGCGGTACGGCATGAACCGCTTCGGCCAGTGCTGCCTGCTGGCCCGGCGTTTGATCGAAGCCGGGGTGCGGTTCGTCACGGTCAATACATTCATCACCGTGTTCAACGAGATCACCTGGGACATTCACGGTTCGAAACCGTTCACGTCGATCGAAGGCATGCGCGACATCGTCGTGCCGATGTACGATCAGGCGTATTCGGCCCTGCTGGAAGATCTCAGCCAGCGCGGCATGCTCGGCAATACCCTGGTTTGCAACCTGCAGGAGTTCGGCCGCACGCCGCGCGTCAACCCGGCGGGCGGGCGCGACCACTGGCCGCAATGCTGGACGGTCCACTTTGCCGGCGGCGGCGTGCAAGGCGGAAGAGTCGTCGGGCGCAGCGATCCGATCGGCGGCGTGCCGGCCGAGCGGCCGGTGGAACCAGCAGAAGTCGTCGCCACGATTTACCGCAGTCTGGGCCTGAACCTGGAAACCAAGTTGCCCGGACCGCAATCGCGTCCCTTCCCGCTGGTCGACTTCGGGAAGCGCGAGATCGAAGAGCTGTTTTGAGCTTTTCCGCTGCATACCGAGATAACCGCGAGTCCGTGGGATGATCGTCTACAAAGCGATGTACAAGTTCGTTGATGCGGAGAATCAAGTCCATGGCATGGTCCTGGACTTTCCCGGCGTCATCACTTGCGGGCCAGACCTCAATGCGACTCGCTCGTTGCTGGCAAGCGCGCTGGCCGATATGGCCGAAACCTACTTGCTTCGCGGCAAGCCGCTGCCGGAGCCGGCAATTACCGATCACAGTGCGAACTTCGAGGAACCGATCGCATTGCGCGTCCCGTGTGGAAATCATCGCGAAAAAAGGAAAGTGACAAAGTGACGCATCCCGATTGGAGACCCAGGATCACCGTATCGCCCGACGTGTGCCACGGTAAGCCGTGCATCAAGGGAACGAGAATCATGGTTTCGCTGATCCTGGACTACCTCGCGGCAGGCGAAACGGTTGACGAGATTCTGAACCAAAACTCGAGCCTTTCCGCCGCCGACGTTCGAGCCGCCCAAGCCTACGCGGCTTGGCTGGCGCACGAAGAGGAGTTGCATCCGCTGCATACCGAGGTAACGAACTGAAATTCAAGCTGGACGAAAACATGCCAGCGAAGCTGAAGG
>DASZUP010000608.1:0-15172 GCA_035547635.1 Pirellulales bacterium | reverse complement strand
GGGGATTGGCTCGGCGCAGTCGACGTAGGTCAGGCCGGTGTTGTAGAAAGTGAGCGTTTCGGGCAGGACGACCAGGTCGGCTTTCTGTTCGGCCGCTTTTGCAATCAACGGGGCGAACTGTTCTCGCTTCTCCTTTGGCGTCTTCCCCGCGCGCGGCTGATAGTGGACCGTCGCCAGGCGGGCGATGCGCGGCGCCGGGGGGGCGATGCGCTCCAGCGATACGTTGGTCCACTCGACTGAAGAGTGCGGCGGGCCCCAGCGGAAGCCGAGTTCTACGACGGCCTGTCGGGCGGCCTTGGGCGCCAGGTAAGTTCCGGTCACATTAGTCCGATCGCCGGCCGTCTTGCCATCGACAGGAAATTCAGGTTCCGCTCGAGGCCGTTGGCCCTTGCGGTAGGAGCCATAGGATGGCTCATCGTGTAATACCTGCTTGCCGGCTTCATCCAGCCAGGTAATCCGCACCACGCCCGTGCGGCGGATGACGTCCACGCCCTGGCTGCGGCGGAGGGCAGAGAACCGATAATAGTTCCCGCCTTCGATGGCGAAGGTCTTCTCCCAGTGACCCATCAGACCGTCGCGGCCGTCCGCTTTGATGAGCAGCGAGCCCTGCGGCGTTCGCTCGAAAAGCGGGCGGATTTCTTCGCGCGGAGCGCGCGGCGTCCAGCCATCCGTCGCTTCGCCCGCCCAAGCGGCCGCCGCGAACATCAGCAACCCGGCCAAAACGCAGCAGTTGGTAATCAGGAGACGTCGCATCCTTCCTCCTCACCGTAAAGACGCCCCGAACCTCGCTCGCCTAATCACGCCGGAATCATGTTCCGCCGCCGCAGCGTGATGCAAGCATCGGCGGGCATCGGCGGGACCTGACCGGACTAAAGCCGGCGTCCCGATTCTAACCGAATGCGCCTCGAAATGCATGCTCGCGACGAGCGGCAGCGCCTCACGCACCGACCAGGCGGGGCGTCCCATCAGGCGCCACCGCATGATAACGAAGGCGGCAGTTTGAACGGCGGGTTTTCCGCTTGGGCGTCAACTGGACGTAGGTTCGCCGCCCAACAGCGGCAGCACGTGACCCGTGATGTAGCTCGAGTCGGCATCGGAGGCGAAAAACACGAATGCCGGCGCGATCTCTTCAGGCTGGGCGGGCCGCTGCATCCGGGTTTGCTGCCCAAAGACCGCCGTCTTGTCGGGCGGCAACCCGCGGTCGGCCGGGTTGAGCGGCGTCCAAACAGGCCCCGGAGCGACCGCATTGACTCGAATGCCGCGATCGAGCACGTTCTGCGCCAGCGCCTTGATGAACGCGTTGATGGCGCCCTTGGTCGCCGAATAATCGAGCAGCCGCTCGCTGCCGAACAGCCCGGTCTCGGAAGTCGTGACAATGATCGACGAGCCCGGCCTCAAATGCGGCATCGCCGCCTTGGCCAAATGGAACAAGGGGTAGATGTTCGTGCGGAACGTCAAGTCCCACTCTTCGTTGGTGATCTCCTCGATCGACGGCTTGCGGTCTTGATGGGCCGCGTTGCTGACGAGGATGTCGAGCTTGCCGAGTTCGGCGATCGTCCGCTCGATCAGTTGCTCGCAAAACGCCGCTTCGGTCAGATCGCCCGGCAGCAGCACGCAACGGCGGCCCGCTTGTTCGACGTGGCGCCGCGTTTCCTCGGCGTCGACCTGTTCTTCGGGCAGGAAATTGATGGCTACGTCGGCGCCTTCGCGGGCGAAGAACACAGCCACCGCCCGGCCAATGCCAGAATCGCCGCCGGTGATCAGCGCGGTCTTGCCTTCGAGCTTGCCCGCCGGACGGTAATGGCTGCCTTCAAAGCGCGGCTTCGGCTCCAGTTCGGCTTCGATGCCGGGCTTGGGCAGCTTGCGATCCGGATAGGGCGGCTTCGGTTCCAGTTCGGCTAGCGTCTGCGTGGCGGTTCCCTTGCCGGACTGTTCGCTGCTTTGTCGCGCTGCACTCATGACGATCGTTCTCCAGAACGTGGTTATCGTGCGCCCTGCGAAGCGATAACCGCAAAGCTCGTGCCAGCGCAGCCCGTCGCACCGCACGCGCGAGCACGCGGCGTCACCCGTTCTGGGGCAAGGCAAGACGGCGTATTCAGCAAGCTCGAAGGAAATGCCGAATCTGCACTGTTTTCGCATGCCCGGCGAGCGCGCGAGGCGATGCGGGACGGCAGGCGGCAGACAGGTCCAGGATGGTTCGCCGCAGGATGCCAACCGCCAGCGGGCTCCCATCGCCGGCAATCCTCGCCATTGTCCCGGTTCCAATTCGTCCAGGCGGCGATCAATGAATTGGCAGGGGAACGGACCAGAATCTGAATCGCCAGTTCCCCGCTGTGCCCGGGGAAGGCCATTGCGGGCGATGTTCTCGACCGACTTCGCTTCCTCCCCGGGACAAGGAGCGGGGACGACTGCCTAAACCGTGGCGATGTTCCGCCCGTGCGGCAGTTCACTGAGCCCCCAAGGCTCAAAAGCTGCCCGCTGTCGGGCCGTTATTGTTGAGCGTCCATGAGCGGCTGGACGCGATGATCGATCTCCAAGTGCGGCCGCGAGTTTTGCAGTTTGGTCACGCCTGCTCCTGTCACTTGGGTCCCGCGCAGCGAAAGCCTCTGCAGCATCTTGAGCTTCAGCAGGTATTTTAATCCTTCGTCGGTGATTTGCGTGTCTTCCAGCGAGAGATCCTGGAGATTTGCCAGAGGCGTCAGATATTTTAGCCCGCGATCAGAGACTTTCGTTCCCGCAAGATCCAACATGCGGAGCGTCTTCAGATCTTGCAGTAACTTCAGATCCTCGTCGCCGGCCAGGGTTTCTGCAAGCACGAGCGAATCGAGATTCGGCACGTCTACGAGCTGCTCCAGTCCTTGGGGCGGTTCGCCCGCCTGCAGTTTCACGATCACTTCATCGCGACCTCGTCGCTCAATGCGCGCACCGACTCGCTCGAGCGCAGAAATCACCTGGTTGCCTTGCTTGAGGATCTGCAACTGGATCCACAGCCAAACGCTGACGATCGCCAGCGTCACGATTGCGCCCCACATCCAATGGCCGCTACTCGCCGCATGTCCGGCGGCGCGGCGCATATCTCCGACGCCTGGCGAGGCCGGATAGGGCCGGTCAGGGCTGGCCGGCAAACGGACAACCGAGCGAGCAGGCCGCGCCTCGGACAATTCCGCGTCCGGAGCCAACTGCAACGTCGTTTGCCGCCCGTCCCGTTGCATTTCCAATCTCGCGCTTTCAGGCCCTGCAACCAGAGTCGTGAAATCCGCGGCCTCGACCGCAGCATGAGCATAACTCGGCTCGGCGTCCGCCGCGGATCGATCCGTCGGCTCTCGGTCCGTATATCCCGGAATGTCTCGTCCGGCGATTGCGTCGACGGGCTGAATTCCCAATCCGGTTGGGTTTAGTCTCGCCTCGATCAGCGGCGGTTCGAGGACGCAAACGCCGTCAGCGGCCGTCGACGGCGCCGGCGCGTCCCGTCCAGCGTCCGCCGCAGCACGGCGGCCGGCCCCGCCTCTTTCCGTTAGCGCGTCGACTTCTTCGTCAGCCAGGGTGGACGTTATTGCTTCCTGCCGAGGCCATTCCCGACGGGTTTCCACCAGGACTCGCAACTTTTGGGCGAGCAGGTCGTAATTGACCGGTTTATATTGCAGGTCGTCTACGCCGCGGCGCAGCAAGTCAGTAGCCAGTTGCGGCGCCGTAACCCCCGTCATCACCACGATCACCGGCCGGTCGGGCAACTCGAGCATTTGGAGCGTCAAGCCATAACCGTGTTCCTTGGGCATGCGGAGATCCGTAACTACGGCGTCGTACGCGCATGTTGCCAGCCGGGCCCGAGCCTCGGCTCCGTTTGATGCACCGGCGCACTCAAAACCGTGTTTCGCCAACGCCCGCATGGTCAGTTGCAGGGCGTGCGGCTCGTCTTCGACGATCAGCGCCTTGAGTGTACGGTCGCTCATGCGAAAGCCTCCCGGCAGTCGCCGGCGCCAGGAGCGCGTTCGGGCGCAAATGCCGTCAAAGGCGGAGCGTCTGGATGATCGGCTCCGATAAGGCGCATGGCAGGCAGCAACTCGCAGAACCGCTCGTAGATCCTCGGGTCGAACTGCGTTCCGTTGCCTTGCTCCATGAGCCGCAGCGCGTCGGATTCCTCCATTGCCGGCCGATAAACTCGGTCGTGCGTCAACGCGTCATACACGTCAACGATCGACACGATTCGAGCGCACTCGGGAATTGCCTTGCCTCGGAGTCCGTAAGGATAACCGTGGCCGTTCCACCATTCGTGATGGAATGCCGCAATCTGCTCGGCCATCTGCAATACCGGCCACTGCGAGTCCGCCAACATTTCGCTGCCAATCGCCGCGTGCGATTTCATGACGGCGAACTCGTCGACGGTCAAGCAATCGGCCTTCCGCAAGATGGCGTCGGGAATGGCGATCTTGCCGATATCGTGCAATGGCGCGGCCAGCCGCAGCAATTCAACCTCGGCTGCGGGCCACCCCAGGGCGGTTGCGAGCGCCTGGCAGTAAAGGCCGGTGCGTTTCAGATGCGCGCCGGTCTCCTCGTCCCGAAACATGGATGCCGTGATGAGACGATGAATCGCCTCCTCCTGGGCCGAATTCATAATCGCCGTCTGCTGCTGCACCAGTCCTTCCAAGCGGGCGACTCGCCGCCGCTTTTCCACGATCGCCCGGCGGCGCTGCAGATTCTGGCCGATGACCTGGAGCAACGCGTCCCGCTGGGCCGGCTTGATCAAGTAGCCGCAGGCGCCGCCGGTCAGCGCCTCGATCGCGGTCGGTGCATCGTCAAGTCCGGACAGCATGACGATGGCCGCGTCTGGCGCCGCGTGCCGCAGCCGCGGCAGGACTGATAAACCTGTTTCGCCTGGCATGGCAATGTCTAAGACGACGGCCTCGCAGGGCTCCCGCCCCAACAGCGAAAGCCCGCGTTGCGCATCGCTCTCGGTAAGGCACCGATAACCAGCCCCCGCGAGCCAACGCTGGACGAGCTCGCGCGCCGGAGCTTCGTCGTCGATCACCAACACCGTTTCGGCGGCGGGGGATTGCGAACTCACGTTACTGCGCATGTCTCATTTGCCCTCAATGCGTCTTGAATCGTTCCCAAGAGTGCGACAGCCGTAAACGGCTTCTGTAACAGCGCCAGCTTTTCCCTGGCGATGAATTCATCAAACCCTGCCTCCGGCAAATAACCGCTGGACAGGACGATCTTCGTGCGCGGCGCCATCGCCTGAACCGCTTCATACACGTCGCGGCCGTTGCGTTTAGGCATGACCATGTCAAGCAGCGCCAGATCAAGGTTGTCGCGTTGTTCGGCGATGACGCGAATCGCTTCCACCCCATCGACGGCAGTCAACACTCGATAATCCGCTGCTGACAGAATTCGCACGGCAAAATCACGAACCGGTTGGTCGTCTTCGGCAACCAGAATCGTTCGCTTGCGGGCGGGGCGCAGGCTCGCGTCGGCTACAGGTTCTCTGGCGTCTCGCAGGCCCGACGCTCCGGCCTGCTCGGTTGCTGCGATGTCCTTGTCGATAGGCAGGTACACGTAGAAGACGCAGCCGAGGCCCGGGGCCGTTTTGACGTCGATCACGCCGCCGTGCTGGCGCACCACGCCATAGACGAACGGCAGCCCCAGCCCGGTTCCGGAACCGACGGGCTTCGTGGTATGAAATGGCTCGAACAGCCGCTCCAGGACTTCCGCCGTCATGCCGTGCCCTGTGTCGCCAACGGCAAGCAGCAAGTAGTCGCCGGGCGGCGCTTGGGCGTAAAGACTGGTCAAAGGTTCGTCGAAATGCAGCCGTCGGGTGCGAATCGTCAGCACGCCGCCTTCCGGCATTGCGTCGCGAGCGTTGACGCAAAGGTTTAAGAGCATCTGCTCGAGCAGGCCATAGTCCGCCGCGAGGAGACAACTCGGCTCGTCCAACGACACGGACAGCTCGATTTGCTCGCCGATAAGCGGGCGCAGCAGCGTCGCCAACTCGCTCACCAGGCGGTTTGCATCGACGCATGACCTGTGCAGTTCCTCCCGCCGGCTGAATTGCAGGATCCGCTTGGTCAGCGTCGCGGCTCGCTCAGCGGCGTTGATGACGCGGCCGAGATCCTCGCAGCGCTGCTCGCAACCATCCGATTCGTCGAGTGCCAGCCTGGCGTAACCGCTGATCACGTGGAGCAGGTTGTTGAACTCATGCGCGATCCCGCCGGCCAGCGAGCCGACCGCCTCCAGCTTTTGTTTGTGGCTGAGCTGCAAGTCCTTTTCTTTGAGCGCGCGACGCGACGCATTCTGCTCTGTGACATCCCTGTGAATGCTGGCCAGGCACACAATGCGGCCGCGCTCGTCACAGACGGGCGCGATGGAAATCGAGACCTCGATTTCCCGGCCGTCCTTGCGCAACCGCGTCGCTTCGAACCCGTCAACGCAGCCATGGTCCAACAGCTTCGCCAGTAACTCCGCCATCTCGTTCTGCGCCGCGGCCGGAATGAGCTTCGTCTTTTTCTGACCGACCATTTCCTCGGCGGAATAGCCGTACAGACGCTCTGCTCCGCGGCTCCAAAACTGAATCACGCCGTCAATGCTTGTGCTGAAGATGGCATCGTTCGACGACTCGACGATGGCGGCCAGGTGCTGCAGCTTCTCATTCGTCAGCCGGCGTTCAGTAACGTCCTGGATCGAGCCCGACATCCGCAGCGGTTTCCCGTCGGCGTCGCGGCAGGCGAAGCCGCGAGAGCGAAACCAGCGGTATTCGCCTGCGGCATGGCGCAGGCGAAACTCGATGTCGTAAGGCGCCTGCTCGTTGAAGTGCTTTTCGAGCGATTGCCTTAAATACTCATGATCGTCCGGGTGCAGAAATTCCCAGAATTCGTTGATCCAGAAGCCGCGATCCGCTGGCGAGAGCCCAAGCAAATGCATCGTTTGCGGCGAGCACCAGACGTCGCCCGCCGCCACGTCCCAGTCCCAGAAGCCGTCGGAAGAGCCGTCGATCGCGCGCTGAAAGCGCTTCCGGCTGTCTCGCAAGGCGTCTTCCGCCAGGCGCCGTTGCGTCACGTCCTCGTGAGCCAATGCCACGTGCGTCGGGCCTTGCCATGCAAAGCGCGTGGCTCGTAACACGAACCAGCGTCTTTCCGTCTCGCTATGGCAAGGGTACTCGTGCTCGAACAGTTCGATTTCTCCGGCGAGGATTTGGCGGATGCCTGCTGCGACTTGTTGCGCATCCGAATCGTCGAGGCATTCGCAATTCTCGAGATAGCTGAGGCCGACTCCCGCGTCGGGCGTAGTAAGCCCGTTTTCTTGAGCGAATCGTCGCCATGCCGCGTTGACGGCGACGATTCGTCCCTGCTCGTCGATCACGGCCAGGTGGCAGGCCAGCGCATCGAGGACCGCTTGTTGGAAGCAGAGCGTTTCTTCGCGAGATCGCTCGGAGCGCTTTCGCTCGACGGCATAGCGCAGGCAGCGCAGCAGCGCGCCGCGCGCCAGCGATTCATCCTTAACCAGGTAATCCTGGGCGCCGCAAGCGACCGCCTGAGAAGCAACATGATCGTTATCGAGGCCAGTCAGAACGATGACCGGAATATCGGGCGCTGCTGCCACCGTCCGCCGCAGCGTTTCCAACCCTCCGCTGTCCGGTAACGACAAATCGAGCAAGATTGCGTCGAAAGACTCGTTCCGCAAACGCTCCAAGGCGGCCTGCAAACAGCCGACCCGATGGAGCGTGATATGTCGGGCGGGTTCCACCAGCGTGGCAACAAGCCGTGCGTCCGCTTCGCTGTCTTCGACGAACAGGACGCCTAGAGCCTTCATCGCGATCAACCCCTGCTGCATCAGTGCCGTGAGCGCCAGCCCCATCGAGCGCCCTTGGCAGTTGGATGCAACAGGCGTGCGACGGCGAGCCAATCATTAGCGTGCCGGTTCAGTGATACATAAGACTAGTTCATGCTTGCGACAGAATCTGACGGTTCTCGGCTTCTTGCCAGCGGGGGATGCGGCGGGTTCCCAAGCCGGGGGAACACTGGAGTCTGTGCGCCCGCGCACCGCCGAACCCAGTTCGACTTGTAATGATGAATCGGGTGCACTAGCTATCTATGGGGGCGTGTCGTCGGCTGCCAGGACAGTGCTAAATTGTCTTGCCAGGAGCCGCGCAAGCGACAAGGCAAGTTTCGATCAAACTCCCTCGAATGCCAAGACCCATGGCGAGTCGGCGCCGGCGCCAAACGAAAAACTGCGATAACGCTCAATGCCCTGAGATCTCGGAAAGCTCAGGTGGTACAATGCCCCTGCTGTGAAAGGGGGTTTGGAAGCGATGGCTCGGCAATTTTCCGAAGGCTTTGGGACCAGGGGCAGGACGCGAGTCGCTGCCTGGGCTTGTTGAGAAGAAAGCATGATGAAAACAGCATCGATCGTCGTCGCCTTGATTGCCGTCAGCGCGGCGCGCGTGCAGGCGGAAGAGTCGCCGAGTTCATTGGCGCCCGTGGTGCAGTCGTTCGTCGATCAGAAAATGACGCCCGGGATTGTGACACTCGTCGCCGACCGGGACGGGATTCTGGCGATCGATCGAGCCGGCTATGCGAGCCTGGCAAACCAGACGCCGATGCGCGACGACGCCGTATTCTGGATCGCCTCGATGAGCAAGTCGCTCACCGGCGCCGCGCTGATGATGCTCGTCGATGAAGACCGTGTCCATCTCGACGATCCGGTCGAGAAATACTTGCCGGAATTCAAAGGCCAGATGATTGCGGGAGCGGATGGAGCGGACTCGTCGCGCCCGCCCCAGCATCCCATCACCATCCGCGAAGTGATGAGCCATACCAGCGGCCTGGTCCTGGCCAACGACCCGGAACTGAAACGCACCTACGTCCTGAAAGACGACGTCGCGCAGTACGCGCGGCGCCCGCTACGTCAGGAACCGGGTGCGAAATACGAGTACAACAATTGCGGCATCAATACCGGCGGTCGGATCATAGAGGTAGTTAGCGGAATGACTTACGCGGACTTCATGCAGCAACGGCTGTTCGACCCGTTAGGCATGCAGGACACCACGTGTTGGCCTGATGAAGAGCAGGCCGCGCGGCTTGCTCACACGGCGCGGTCGACCAAGGACGGTCAGGCCCTTGTCGAGATCGAGCAAGACGCAAACGTCAAACCCGAGCAGATCCTCAAGTTCAGCGGCGGCGTTGCCGTACCCAGGGCAGTCACAAAGGATATGGGGCTTGGCATGGCATTCGACTATGGCAACCGGTACGCGATGCCGGCCGGCGGCTATTTTTCGACGGCCCGCGACCTCGGCCGCTTCTGCCGGATGCTGCTGCGAGGCGGAGAACTTGATGGCAGACGCTATCTGTCTGAGCAGGCCGTGCGCGAGATGACGAAGTCTCAAATCGGCGAGGCCACGCTCAACCCACGCGAGAGCTATGGCGTCGGTTGGAGCGTGAAGCGGACCGCGGATGAAGGCCTTGCAGCCGGGAGCTTCGGCCATCGGGGCGCCCGACG
Organism: Pirellulales bacterium; assembly: GCA_035547635.1. Taxonomy (GTDB): domain Bacteria; phylum Planctomycetota; class Planctomycetia; order Pirellulales; family JAICIG01; genus JAICIG01. The sequence continues at coordinate 5,683 of DASZUP010000608.1, read as the reverse complement.
TACGGCCATGTGGATCGACCCGACGCATGGTCTCGCGATGGTGATTTTGGTCGAGCGTTTCGACATGCCGGGGGACCAGCAGAAAGCGATGTATGGCGGCTTCATGAAAGCTGCCGTTGAAGCGTTTGGTAAGGGTGCTGCGAAGTCAGGTTCTGCCGCCCCCGCAGCCGCACGGCCGAAAGCCAGCGCACCCGCGCCCGCGCCGAAGAAGCCCGTCCCGACGATGGCGGACGTGCCCTTCGGGCCCCATCCGCATCAACTCATGGACGTCTACCTGCCGAAGGACGGCGAGGCGCCCTATCCCGCCCTGCTGTGGTTCGGCGGCATCTGGAAGCCGGCGAAGCATCCGGCGAACCTTAACTTTTTCGGCCCGAAAGGGATCGCCGTGATCGCGGTTCAACTCCGCACGATGGAAGACGCCGTCGCCGCAAAGGAACCGGAGCCGATCTCGTACGTGCAGCGCGATGCCGTCCGCGCCGTGCAGTTCGTTCGACTGAATGCGGCGAAGTGGGGCCTTGATCCTGAGCGGTTGGCGGTCGGCGGCGGCTCTCAGGGGGCCCAGCCTGCCTTGTTTGTCGGTTGCTCGCGCGACCAGGCCGACCCCGACGCGAGCGATCCGGTGGCGCGGCAATCTTCGCTGGTACGGTGCGTTGCGGCCTATCGCTGCCAGCCGACGCTCGATCCCGTGCGAATGCAGCAGTGGGTATCAGGCGTCAAGTGGGGAGCGCCGGCGCTGGGCGTATCTTTCGAGGAGTCCTTGAAACGCCGTGACGAATTGCTGCCGATTCTGCAGCGATGGTCGCCGGACTATCTGCTGCATCAGGACGCAGCGCCGATGTTTTTCGAGAACGAGTGGGGACTGACCCGGCCGGACGACATCAAGCAAGCCAACTACGACGTCCATTCGCCGCGCTGGGCGCTGGGGTTCCAGAAGCTGGCCCTGGCGGCCGGCGCAACGTGTTACGTGAAGTTCCCCGGCCATCCGGCGGACGAGGCGGCCAGTGACATCTGGGATTTTGTGGCGAAACAACTGAACCGCCAACCAACAAAGCGCTAAGCGATGCGGCGGGCGAGGCGGCGGATGTCGGTAAGCCGGCTCGCGAGCTCGCGGCGCATAAGGCGCGGCCCAGGCGGGCGCGACATCGCTATCCGTGTTCCGAAAGGACGGGTTGGCTTGTTGAGGCGCTCTGACAGATTTTGGTTGCGCTCCGGAAAGGGTTCACGCGCCGAAATCATTGTGATAAGATCCGGTCGTCATGATGTCTGTGTCGACCGGAAACCGCCGCGTCTTCCGATTCTCGCTGTCCGCCTTGCTCTTGACAGTGGCCGCGTGTGCGGCTTTTTTCGCCTGGCTGCGAGTGCCGTTGGAACAAGTCCGCCGCGAGGCGGCGATTGCTAAACGCGTCGAGCAACTCGGCGGCCGCGTTACCTGGGGCGGCTCGCTGGAAGGGAAGGGAAAGCAAGGACGTTCGTACATTGGCGCGATCGACCTGAACGGCGCCGAGGTTACCCAAGTCGATCTTGCCGCGATCGGCGAGCTGACCGAGCTGACTCATCTGTCGCTGAACGATACGCAGATCACCGATGCCGGCGTAGCTTTGCTTGGCGGGCTGCCGCGGCTGGAGCAGATCGAACTCTCTGGAACAAAGATTTCCGACGTCGGAGTGCGCCGGCTCTCGGCTCTCTCCACGCTGCAGGTCATTCAACTCAAACGCTGCGCTATCAGCGACGACGCCTTGGATTCGCTTGGCTCGCTGAAACGGCTTTGGCTAGTACGTCTGGATCAAACGCCGATTACGGACCAGGGCCTGCAGTCGCTAACGCGGTTGCCGGCATTACGCACGCTCGGCTTGAGCGGAACTCGCGTGACTGACGCCGGTTTGGAACTGCTGCGAGAACTCAAGCAACTGGAAATGCTCTATCTTGACGACACGGCCGTTACCGATGACGCAATCACGCGATTTAACGCCGAAATGCCCAATGACCCAGCCTTGCGCTGATCGCAACGCCGGAGACCGTCGAGGTATTAGCTCGAGACGGCCGGGAGTTTACCGGCGTGGCTCGATCACTCGGGCGGTAAATCCTTACGGTCTTCTCTTGCGTTGACGGGTCCGAGGCCAAACCCGTTGACCCGATGGCCGAGTTTTCTGGCGCGGCGAGCACTGTCTCGAAATCCTCTCGCGTCTCTGCCCGCTTTCCGTGCTGGCTCGCAGCGGCTTGGCCGCTTACACTTGAAGTTCCGCTCGGACCGACCTGGCGAAGAGCCTCTCACCGCGTGGGCCGCGGGAGATCTACGGCGCCGACGACGCGCATGCCGTCGGCCAGACGATGTTCCGGTTCGTCCGCGCCGCGGCCAGAGATACGCCTTGATTCCCGACTGTACGAGACGCCTACATGACACGACTTATATACCGTTCGCTTCACTCGCCCCGCTGCGCCGGACTCGCGGCGCTGGTTGGCCTGCTGGCGGCAGGCGCGCCGGCCTTCGGTCGCGATCCGATCCGACTCACCCACGGGCCGATGCTCGGCCGGCCTTCGGCGCATAGCGTGACCGTCTGGGGGCGGACGTCGGATCCCGGCGAGTTCACCGTGCACTATGGCATCGACGCGGATCATCTCGACCAGGTCAGCGCTCCGGCGACGACCCGCATTGGGCACGATAACACCGGCGTCGCTCGACTCGAAAAGCTGCAAGCCGACACTCGCTATCATTACCAGATTTGGGTCAATGGCCGGCCGCACGGGTTGCCCGGCAGTTTCCATACCCTCCCCAGTCCCGAGGATACGCGGAACGAGAAATACAATCCCAAGGGGCTATTCAATTTCCGGTTCGAGATCGGATCGTGCGCCAACCAGGATCCGTTGCACGGCGGCGGCCACCGCGAGTTGACTTACGAGCACCTCAACCGCGACTGGGCCGACAAGGTTCACTTCCACATCATGAACGGCGATTGGCTCTACGAAGAACTCCGCGAGTACCCGCCGGAAGCGTGGCGGCTGGTGCAAGGCGTCCAAGAGCTCCCGCGGTCTGTCGAAGTCATGCCAACCGTCGTCGGCGCCTGGGAGAACTACAAGCTGTATCTCAGCCGCGGCATCAGCCTGGCGAAATGGCACCGCCACGTGCCGAGCTATTTCACTTTCGACGACCATGAACTCGTCAACGATATCTGGGGTTCTTCCGAGGCGGGGCTCAGGAATCGGCGCGCCGTGTTCCGCGATATCGGCAGCTATGCCTGGATGGACTATCTCGGCTGGGCGAACCCGATGGCATACGACCACCCCATGCACTTCGGACACGCCACGATGAAGCAGGGGAGCGACCTGCTGGTTGACAGGCAGACCGACTTCACCCGACTGCCGCTGAAAGAAATGCTCAATTTGCACGTCCACTGGGGCACTCCGCACGCTGGCGTCAATGACATCCGGTACGACGACGATTCCGGCAACCCCAACAGTTACGTGTACGATATTATCGAAGTCGTGGACCCGCATACGCTCCGGCTGCACATGCCGGCCAAGGCGGACGGCATGGTCCGCTATTCCATCGGCCGCCGCAGCTACGGGAAGTTCCGCGTTGCCAATTGCGAGTTCTATCTGCTCGACACCCGCGGCGACCGCGACCTGCACGACATCAAACGCCGCGACAAACCGGGCGTTTCGATGCTTGGAAAGCACCAGCGGGACTGGCTGCTGGACTCCATGCGCGAAAGCGACGCCGACTTTTTCTTCGTCGTCTCGACCGTTCCCTTCATGATTCCGCACAGCGGCGCGGGCGGTTTCGAGTTCGACGAGTCGAACAAGGAGGAGGCCTGGACAGGCTTTTTTGACGAGCGTGAACTGCTGTTGCGCGAGTGGAGCAAGCTGAACAAGAAGGTCTTCGTCATGACCGGCGATTTGCACAATAGCTTCGCGATCAAGATCACCGACGATATCTGGGAGTTCTGCTGCGGTCCGCACAACAGCGTGAACCACGTCCCGGCTCTCGACGAGTCGAACCGTCCGGCGACCGGCAAATTCAAGTTCGGTCCGCGGGAATGCGATATCCGCTGGAGCAGTTATATCCTGCCGGACCTGCCGCGATTGGAACGGCTCTACCCGCACTTCTGCATTGTGCAGATCAACAACGTGTTCAACATGCCGCAGAAGCTGGGCGACAAACGCTGGGTAGCCTATCCGCATCCGCAGGTGATCTTCCGCTACTACAACGGCCGCACCGGCGAGTTCGACTACGCGGAGGCGGTATCGGTGGATCGGGAGTGACGGGCGGTCGTCGCCGGTGCGGCGCAGTCCGATGTTCAACGTCAATTCCAGGGCAAGCGTTCCGCGAGCCCTCAACTCGCTGTCAGAAATTCCGCCAGGGAGGACTACACGCTAGGGAATGCCGGCAATAGGCATGAGAGCTGAGGCAAAGGCGAATCACGCACTCTCGTTCAACCGCGAGGAATCCCATCATGGACGTCCGTCATCGTTTACGCCGCCGCCGCCAATTCAAGGAAAGCTTGCTGTTTCTTCTCAGCGGTCCCATTGCAATTCTTACATGTATTGGTTGCTCGCAGGCTTGGCCAAACAACGTGGGAGCCCAAATCTGCCTGAAGTACGAAGAACTACCGAAGCTCCTCTCCGACGTCACCGACCTGGAATCTGCTAAGGCTGTCCTTCCACGGCTGGAAGCGTGGCAAGCAGACTTCGGCCAGCTTCATTCGAAAGCGCTTGAGCATTCCAATCGCGCTGCGGCAGCCAGGGCAGAAGTCGACCAGAGTACGCTCAAAAAGTTTCGCAGCCAATTCGACGCGGCCGCCGAGAAAGCGAAACGGGAGGACGAACGATTGGGCCGCTTTCTTCACTATGGCGATGACCCCGCGGTCGGCAAAGTTAGAAAAATCGTGACGCGTTGGTACAAGAATCCATTCTAGGGTTGTCATTCTCGGAGCCGGGCGGAGGAGTTGGAACGCCACGGCGGCCCTTCGGCTTGGCTGGCGGTCACACGACGACTTCGGAGGCGTCGCCGTTCAACTGCCCCCCAGTGTGTATGGTACGCGACGTTGCCGCAGCAGCAACCGCTCCTCATCGAAGCCGATTCGTCAAAGTCAGTGCGAACACTTCGGCGTTGTCGAGATGCAGCCGGAGCAGATATTTTCCGGGCGGCAGGTCATGCAATCCGCGCTCATTCCAGCGAACAGAACCCCTCAGCGCGTCGGTTGCGATCGGAATAGCATCGTCCTTTGTGAAGCCGCGCAGCCGGTAGCCCTCTTCGGTGAGGATTTCCACGCGGATGGCGCCTTCGCTGGCGTTGCCATTGACCAGGATTTGGTCGATTTCCGTCAAGTCGATCGGTTGGAGCGTGACTTGCCCGATGTTGTGAAGCGGCTTTTTCAACGTAGATTGCGCGCTCACCGCAACCGGGCGGATTCCGGCGAACCGATCCAGCGGAATCGTAGCAAGACCGACTCCGCTTTGTTGGCTTGCGTCCGTGAGTTTCGCACCGCCGCCGATCGCGCCGCTATGATAGCCGCCGTAGTAGAATCGGATTTCATCCTTCAGAATCACAGGCGTGGAATTGGTAAAGATCCCGCCGCTGGAGAACGCCTGTTGGCCGCTGGGAAAGAACGGCTGATCGCGAAAGGGGCGCTCCCATCGCAATCCGTCGCGACTGACCATCAGTTCTACGTGCATCTGGTCCGCT